>NZ_LR136959.1:0-125985 GCF_900654235.1 Alteromonas sp. 76-1
ATGAAGAAAACAGAGTTGTATAATGGAATGCGTGTTCTCTCCAGCTACCACAGAAAAGGGGGGGTGGGTAAAACCTTTTTAGCTTCTACAATCGCTTTTTTGCTGGCCACTGGTGGTCCTAACGGTAAAGGAAAGAAGCGTCGCGTTTTAGTGCTAGACTATGACTCTCAGCAAGATTCATCAAAGGCGTTTTTAAAAATGGACGCAATCCCAGGCGATGATGAATATGCTGCACCTCTCCATCCAGAGTTTGATGATGTAGATGATCCTGAGTGGAGCGGTAGAAATACCAGTACAGATATTTTATTTAATTCTCCAGTGTATGAATATCCCACGGCTTTTGAAAATATAAAGGTTTTACCGTCAGAGGGAAATGTAGATAGAGTATTGGCGCTTACTCCTGAGTCGGATAGGTTAGTATCAAAAATAACAGCTCATATGCGAGACTGGTTTTCCGTAGAAGAACTTGCTGATGATTACGACATCGTAATTGTCGATAATCCTCCAAGTAAATCCCCAGTTTCAGCCGGAATGCTAGGTGCAGCTACCCACGTAATAATTCCTACAGAACCTGAATACGACTCAATAGATGGCGTACCTATGCTTTTAAACCGTATAGATCGCATTAACGAAGACCGAGCTTCAAACCCTTTACAAATTGTAGGGGTTGTCCCTAATAAAGTTCCAAGCAAGTCACGTTTGACGCAGAAAGATGAAGTTGCGTTGGCGAAGCTCTATGATAAAGAAGGTCCGACTGGTAAATATATGAGTCCGTTTTGGTTACAACAGCGAAATTGTTATCGAGTAATGGAGCGCCCATCGGTTGACGAGACTCACTTTAACTATGTTTATAACCATCATGCAAAAAGTGAAATGCAGAAGCTTTATACCTTGATTGAAGATAGTTTGTGGGGAGATATGACATGACAGCAAAAAAACCAAGAAGTAGAAGGGTTGCCAAGCCAACGTCTCAAGAAGATCTTATAAGTAAATATCAGTCCGGTGAAGGGGTCTCTAAAAAATCTCAACAGATGCTTGATGATTTAAAGGAACGGGATAAATCAAAAGAGAGTAGTGTTCACGATGACCCCTTGTTTAAGACTTCTTCTGAAGTCGATAGAGTGTTGGTCGATTACATACAGCCTCAGTCTGACAATCCTCGTTATCTACCGGTTAAGTTCGCAAAGCGCGATGATGCCGAGTCTATCGCTTCTTTGACCGATTGCGTAGTATGCGAAAAAGATATCATCGAAAATCGATTAGATAAAAGTAATCCCAGATATGAAGCTGTAAACGCAGAGATTGAAGAAATAAAAGGGTTAGCCGAAACGCTGAAACACAGCGAGTTGATTCACCCTATCGCTGTGTGGCGCAAAAATATGTCTGATTACGCTATCGTGGCTGGGCATAGACGTTATTATGCTATTCGATATCTCTATGGTGGCTTAATTAAGGTAAAAGTTAAGATTTATGCTGAGAAACCTAAAAATATTAGTGTTTTGCGTCATATCGAAAACTTTTCACGAAATGACCTGACGCTTCCTGACGCGCTAAGCAGTTATTCTAATGCTGTTAAAGAACTAGAGAATATAGAGCAAAATAAGCTTGAAACAAATAGGGCATCAATAGTTACATCGTATTTAGGAATTGGTCGCACCACTTTCTACCGTTATGACAAACTTCATGACTATAGAAAGCAAGTAATGCCTTTGTTAGAAAATAGAATTGTTGAGTCCTTAAGAGGGCTATATGAGGAAATTATAAAAGCAGAGGAGAAGGGAAGGGGAGAGGTTGAGAAATACCTTGTTGACCTTTTTAACGACGGAAAATTTTCAAAGTACTTACAAACCCCTACAATAAAAAAAGCGGGAAGAACTAAGCAATACATTTCGTTACCAAAAGTAAAAGTGAATCAAACTGCAGCTATTAAACGATTACTAAAAGAAGATGTTACTCAACTAGAATTGGGTATCGATTGGGATAAAGTAGATTTTGAGGATCCCTTGATGCTCGAGGCGGTACTAAAAGAACTTATCAAATCATTGACTAAATAAAATAATTATTTCCGCGGAAACACTTCAGCTTCAAAACGCTACACCTCCTGCTATTAAAGGACTGTAGCGTTTTTCATTTTTAATTTAACTTCCTCTAAAATCTATAGATTACACTATTTATCGAAATTCGATCCGTTGATAGAGATTTTCTTTTATATAGCCAAGTACCTCTACCTTAAAAAATTTTGAAACCAGTACACTTTTTTACGTTTCATGTAGAGCAGCGTTAAATCAATGTATTAGATTTTCATTATATCCTTTCATTTATCCTTTTATTAATGTTAAGAAACATTCTAGTAACAATTTTGTTGATTGAAACTTACAGTTAAGTCATAATCGCTCAAAAGTAATCATCTTTACTTCCTTTTTAAGCGGCTTTAATTAATTAGAGCCTAAAACGAGAATAATGGAGGAAATGTGTCGAGTTCAGATGAGTTTGAATCACAACCAATAAGCCCAACGAAATTACAACCAGCTCGCGCATTTGCAGGTAGCTATGCGGGAGAACATGTAGCCGGTACTGAGTTCGTCATTGGTGCGCTCTTTGTATCTTGGGGGGTAGGTGCGGGAGATATTTTACTCGGGCTACTGCTCGGTAATTTGTTAGCCGTTTTGACGTGGGGTCTTTTAACTGCGCCAATTGCAACCGACACACGTCTTACACTATATGCTTACTTAGAAAAGATAGCAGGAAAGGGCACTATTAAGCTTTATAGCGTAGTAAATGGCATTCTTTTCAGTGTGCTTGCTGGTGCAATGATTACGGTTTCCGCATCAGCTGTTAGGATTTTATTGGATATTCCTCCCCAAGTAGGTTGGCTCCCTTCTGATTTTAGATTTGTATTGGTCGCGCTTTTTGTGGGGGCAGTCGTCGTGTTTATGGCTGTAAAAGGCTTTGAAAAACTTGCTGCGTTTGCAGAGGTTTGTGCTCCTTGGATGATCTTAATGTTTATCGTTGGCGCTTTGTTCCTCCTTCCTGCTTTAATAGAAGCAACGCCAGGTATAGCCTCAATATCTTCTTTTTCAGATTTCTACACCATTGCCAATGAGTCTATTTGGATAAAAACGAGTGATGAAGTTGGCTTTTGGCATGTCGCTGCTTTCGCATGGGTCGCTAATCTAGCGATGCACGGCGGAATGGGTGATATGACGTTACTACGCTTTGCTCGTTATTCAAAGTATGGATTCTTTTCAGCTCTGGGCATGTTTATTGGTCACTACATGGCATGGATATGCGCAGGCATAATGGGGGCCGGTGCTGCAATAATTTTAAGTACAGCGATAACTAGCTTAGATCCTGGTGCGGTAGCTTATCAAGCATTAGGTACATGCGGGATTATTGCAGTAATTATTGCCGGTTGGACGACTTCTAATCCTACTATTTATCGTGCTGGTTTAGCATTTAGTTCACTCAATCCAAAGTGGGGCAGAGAGAAGTCAACAATAGTAGTTGGTGTTGTAACCACTATTATTGCCTGCTTTCCCTTCGTATTTTCTCAGCTATTGGGTTTTGTTGGAATTATGGGATTGATGATGGCTCCTGTTGGGGCAATAATCGTTGCAGAGCACTGGCTGTTTCCTAGAATGGGATTAACGCGTTATTGGTCGCAGTATAAAGGGAATACTACAAATTTTGCTGCAATTATTACTTGGCTGACAGCACTAGCCCTTAGCTATGTTCTTGAACAGTCAGGTGTGTTCCACCTATTCTTTTTGCTAATCCCTATATGGCTATATTCGACGGCAACTTACTGTTTGTTGGCGATTGCTATGGGCGCTAAAAAAGTTTATCCAGCATCGGTTGAAGCAGAAAGAATTGAACTCAATAGAAAAGTCGATGAAAGGATTTATCTGGCGAACTTGGAACCTCATAACGCAGCTGTCGAGGGCAGAAGAGCACCGTCTATCCTATCTTTAGCCTCTGTTGCCGCCATTGCCTCGCTCGTTGCATGTTTAATTATTGGGGTAATGGCGTTTCTAGATGGCGATAACAGCTACCTACACACACCTCTGCTAGTCGCAACTATCATCTATTTTATAACTGCGACGTACGCGTATATTGCTAATGCCAATAGCACTGTAGTCGAGAGTAAAGCAGGTGCCAGCGCGACAGTGTCTGAAAATTAATTTCCAAAGTAGGGCTTCCCCTCTAGCCTCTATGGGCTAGAGGGGCTTTTTATTTAATACCCAGGGGTAATACAGATGAAAACTCTGCTCTTAATCTCTCTTCTTACTATTTATTTATGTTCCGCAAATGCGAGTGCTGATAACAGCAGCAATATTGAGCATTCTCGGCCAAACATTTTATTTATACTTGCTGATGATCACCGTTGGGACTTATTAGGTTCAAAATCTACCATTGTCAAAACACCGAATCTTGATGAGATAGCAAGTGAAGGCGTTTTGTTTGATAACGCCTTCGTTACTACACCAATATGTGCGTCGAGCCGTGTAAGTATATTAACTGGCTTAACGGAAAGAACCCATGACTTCACGTTCGGTCGTCCCGCTACTGGTGAAGAGGAGTCGTCAAATATGTACCCTGCTTTGCTTAAGAAAGCAGGTTATAGCACAGGGTTTGTCGGAAAATATGAGATTAAAATCTCAGGAGCTGATGAGCAGCGTTTTGACTATTTTAAACCTTTACTACAGTCGAAAAAAAATGAGTGGCAAGGAAAGCAAATACCACAAACCTACTATATTCAAAACTTAGCAAGCGAGTTTATTGAGAAAGCTTCAAAAAAAGATAAACCATGGGCACTTGCTGTCAATTTTTGGAATCCTCATGCCCATGACGTTGATAAAGATGAACAGTTCCACTATCCAGCAGAGTTTGAGGATATGTACTCTGATAAAATTATTCCTCCTGCAAACATGTCCGATGAGGCCATCTATGAAGACTTGCCAGATTTTTTAAAATCATCAATGGGTCGAATTCGATGGGAATATAGGTTCTCTACCCCTGAAATGTATCAACGAATTGTAAAGCGCCATTACCGAGCAATCAGTAGTGTTGATAAAGCGGTAGGATCTTTAAATCAATTACTTAAGTCATTAGGCCTAGATGATAATACGATAATTATCTACACCGGCGATAACGGTTATGCACTCAATGAAAGGCAATTAGCTGGAAAGTGGTTTGGATGGGAAGAAGACCTTCGAGTTCCATTAATAATAAAAGACCCGCGCAGTAAAAAGCAAAAAGAGGTTAGTGAAATTGCTCTTAATATTGATATTGCGCCAACAATCCTAGACATTGCTGGTGTTGAAATACCAGGCTCATACCAAGGAAGAAGTCTAATTCCCTTTATCGAGAGTGAAGAAATCGTTAGTTGGAGGGGGGAATTTTTCTTCGAACACATGTATCAACCAAAGCGCGCTCCAATACCCCCGATGTACGGACTGAGAACCTCGAACTGGAAATTAGTCAACTTTTACAAAAACAACTATGTTCAGCTTTATGACCTTGATGAAGATCCAGGAGAAACGACGAACCTAGCTTATAACGATAAATACGTGTACCTGAGAGATGCCCTTCTTCAGCGAGCTGACCAATACATCGACAAGTACGAAGCTGCCCGCAGCGAGGAAGTTAGAAGTCGAAATAGTTTCGAAAATGAGATGCCATCTCACTAAGATGTGCTGATCTTTACTGTACCAGTTGTGAGCTAAATAGAAGCATCTGAATCGCGTATCAGCCCTGTAAACCTAGTACATCATCATGCTCACGAGGGTTCTCGTTACCCCCCTCGTGAGCAGGCTCTTCTATCTAATGACTAAGTGCTTAATTAAATCGCGTCTGCCTGTTTTGCTGCCTTAGTGAAACTATTTCCAACATTGTAATCAAAAACAGTAATGATTGATTTTGAGTGTTGATGATTGTTATGCGTTCATATACAATCATTTTACAAGTTGTTAATGATTTTTGTTGCGTGAAGATGTCTTAAATTGTATTTCACGCAATATTAAGGTTGGAGTGCAGTAGGGTGAAGTTAGCGATTATTGGCGAATGCATGATTGAGTTATCAAACAGTGAAGGTGACCTTTACCAACTCAATTATGGTGGAGATACTCTTAATACCGCTATATATCTATCTCGTTGTGGAGGCCAGGTAGAGTACGTTACAGCCTTAAGCGATGATGTGTTTAGCAACAAGATGCTTGAGAACTGGCAAAGCGAAGGTGTCGGTGTAAAACACGTAAAAAAGCTCGCTAATAGTGTCCCAGGCCTCTATATGATCGAAAATGAAGCTAACGGTGAAAGACATTTCCATTACTGGCGCTCGAACTCACCAGCCAAGCTTCTGTTAGAACAATATCCAGAAATTTTTGAAGAGCTTCAAGAGTACGATGCTTTATTTCTTAGCGGTATTACCTTGTCAATCTATTCCGAGCTTTCGAGAGCCAAACTGTTTGATTTTTTGAAAATATACCGAGACAAAGGGGGAAAAGTTATTTTTGATAATAACTATCGCCCAAAGAGTTGGCTTTCATTCAATGAGGCTTCCAAAACATTCAATCAGATAATGAACCTTACTGATATAGCGCTGCTGAGTATGGAAGACGAGATAAGCTTACATGGCGAGCACTCAATTGAATATTGTATAGAACGTTGGTTAAAAGCTGGCGCTTCAGAGGTTGTAGTGAAAAACGGACCGAATGGCATTTCTACAGCCAATAGTCAGGGAAAATTTGAATTTGATGTTCCAAATGTAGTTAAACCTATCGACACAACTGCGGCAGGCGATTCTTTCAACGGTGCATTTTTGGCCAATAAAGCCAAAGGTGAAGATTTAGAAAAGTGCATTCGGGCTGGTCAGTTCTGCGCTGCCCAAGTAATCGTTCACAAAGGGGCAATTGTTCCGCGTGAAGTCACGTTGATTAAGGAATAACAATGAGATGTTACCGATTGTTTTATCTGCTGTTGCTAATGCCATTAACTGCGCTTTATGGGTGCAACGATGTAGGACAAGATGAAACTTATGTCATTCGATTAGGGCACCAGCTTGATATTAATCACCCAGTTCACAAAGGCCTAGTATTTTTAAAAGAGGAGTTAGAGCGTAACTCTGAAGGAAAGATGTCTATTGTTATCTACCCCTCTTCCCAAGTAGGTGACGAGAGGGAGGTTCTAGAGTTGATACAAATTGGTAGCATGGGGATGACTAAAGTGTCAGCAAGTGCACTTGAGACCTTTGTTCCCGAGATGAAGGTGTTTAGTTTACCCTATCTTTTCAATGACCAAGCGCATTATTGGAAAACATTGAACGGAGAGGTGGGGAAAGCGCTTCTTGCGGCAGGCGAACAGTACCGCTTTAAAGGGCTTGGTTATTTTGATGCAGGTTCAAGAAGCTTTTATACGACGAAAAAACCAGTCCAGTCACCAGATGATTTAAAAGGTCAAAAAATAAGGGTTATGAACAGCCAAACAGCTGTGTCCATGGTAAATACCATGGGAGGATCTGCAACGCCTGTAAGCTGGGGCGAGCTTTACACATCGTTACAGCAAGGCGTGGTTGACGGCGCTGAAAATAATCTTCCTAGTTTCTACTTCTCTAAACACTATGAGGTAAGCCAGTATCTCATTTTAGACGAACACACTTCTATCCCTGACGTCATTATTGTTGGAACTCATGTCTGGGATCAACTTAGCCCCACTCAACAAACATGGCTGCAAGATGCAATGCAGGCAGCAACTGATTATCAAAAAGAAATGTGGGCAGAATCTACCGAGAAATCATTGGAAATTGTGAAAGAGGCTGGCGTGCAAGTTATTGCAGCTGACAAGGAGCAATTCCAACAAAGTGTAGCACCAATTTATGAAGGGCTGCGGGGAACCGAACTTGAAAAGTTGGTTCAAGAAATAAAGGGCCTAGGAGAAAAAATGTGAAAGCTTTAACTACTTCAATTTCAGGGTTAAACAAATTTCTTCGCGTATTGCTGTCCTTCATGATGGCGTTATTAGTTTTGAATGTAACGTGGCAAGTGATTACACGTTTCATTCTGCCCCATCCAAGCTCGTTCACTGAAGAGCTTGCACGCTTTTTACTGATATGGATAAGTTTGCTCGGTAGCGCCTATGCATTTCACACGCATAGCCATTTAGGCTTCGATTATCTCACCAAAAAGCTAAAACAAAGTGGGGCGATAATAGTATCAAGACTGGGCTATACACTAGTTATTCTGTTTGCATTAGGCGTGCTTGTAGTAGGTGGAACAAACCTAACCTATATAACATTTTTGTTAAAGCAAGCCTCTCCTGTTTTAGGTATCCCAATGGGATTTGTTTATATGGTTGTACCTATAAGCGGTGTTTTGTTTGCTGTTTATGGCGTATTAGGCCTTCTCGAAATGAAAAACTCTAATAAGCTTAGGGAGCAAGCACTATGACTTCGCTAGTACTGTTTGGAATATTTCTAATACTTTTACTTATTAATATTCCTATTGCGATAAGTATCATTGTCGCGACCCTAGCAACAATGTTACTCACAATTGATACGCTTCCTGCACTAACAACGCTTGCTCAACGGTTGGCGGTCGGTGTAGACAGCTTTGCACTTTTAGCGATTCCTTTTTTCGTATTGTCGGGTTATTTGATGGGGCAGGGAGGTATCGCAGTACGACTTATTGAGTTTGCAAAAGTATTGGTAGGAAAACTTCCAGGCGGACTGGCATTCGTAAACATCATTTCGTGTGCATTATTTGGTTCAATTTCTGGATCAGCAGTTGCTGCCACTTCGGCGGTAGGCGGCTTTATGGTTCCAGCAATGGAAAAAGAGGGGTATAGCAGACCATTTAGTACCGCAGTAACGGTTACTGCTGCAACTACCGGCATGTTAATACCACCAAGTAATATACTCATTATTTACTCACTAGCGAGCGGTGGGGTGTCAATTGCCGCATTGTTTATTGCGGGTTATCTGCCGGGACTTTTAGTAACAGCATTGCTCATGTTGGGTGCTGGTTATTATGTAAAAAAGAACGGCATAAAAACAGAGAACAATATAGTAGTTGGAAAGTTTCTGCCAAGCCTATTGGGAGCAGTACCGTGTCTTTTCCTCATAGTATTGATCATTGGAGGAATAATCGGAGGGCTTTTTACTCCTACTGAAGCTGGCGCTATTGCGGTTCTTTATTCTCTAGTTTTAGCTCTGGGGTTTTACAGAGAGCTTAGCGTTAGGGACATTTATCCCATCTTACTGAAAACAGTTAACACTACCGCTATAGTCATGTTTCTGATCGGTGCTTCGGCATCAATGTCATGGTTAATGTCGTATGAGGAAATACCTCAAGCAATAAGTAATTCGTTACTCTCTGTATCTGAAAATGCCATCATTATATTGCTCATTATGAACCTTATACTATTGGCCGTTGGCACATTTATGGATGTTACGCCTGCAGTTTTAATCTTTACCCCTATTTTCTTGCCCATCGCTGAGATGCTTAATATATCTCCTCTCCATTTCGGGATAATGATGATTTTAAACTTATCTATAGGCTTATGTACCCCTCCAGTGGGCAGCGTTCTATTTGTCGGGTGCAGCATTGGCAAGGTATCTATCAGCAGCATAATGAAACCCATACTGCCTCTTTATGCCGCCATGCTTGTGGCATTGGCGCTTACAATTATTTTCCCCGAAATTAGCGAATTCCTGCCCAAGCTTTTGGGTCTCATTTAATTACACATAAAGTTAGGAGACATGAAGTGTCTGAATATTTAAGTAGACAATTTGGTTTGCATGGCAAAGTTGCTGTTGTTACAGGAGCTAGTAGAGGCTTAGGGCAAGGTATTGCACTAGCATTAGGTCAAGCGGGCGCAACAGTTATAGCGATAGGCTCGTCGACAAAAAGCGTTGAATCTACAATTGAGCTGTTGGTTAAGAATGGTATCGAGTGTGCTGGCTATGGATGTGATCAATCAAGCACTTCAGAAATCATAGATACCGTAAATAAAATTATTGAAGACCATGGGCATATTGATGTTTTAGTAAATAACGCCGGAACAATCAAGCGCTCTCCAGCACATGAGTTCTCAGATGAAGATTGGAACGAAGTCATTAATGTGAATCTAAACGGTGTATTCACTTTTTGTCGCGAAGCGGGCAAACAGATGTTGAAACAAGGCAGTGGAAAAATTATAAATATCGCCTCTTTGCTAAGTTTTTCTGGCGGTATTACTGTTCCAGCCTACGCTGCAAGTAAAGGTGGTGTGGCGCAATTAACAAAAGCACTGGCGAACGAATGGGCCAATAAAAATATCCAAGTAAACGCAATAGCTCCTGGATACTTCGAAACAGACAATACGTACAACATCCGCCAAGACCAAGCGCGATTTGAAAGTATTACCAGTCGAATTCCTGCCGAAAAATGGGGCCAGCCGGACGACCTAGGTGGCGCAGCTATTTTTCTTTCTTCTCGAGCGTCATCATACGTGAACGGGCATGTATTACTTGTTGATGGCGGCTGGATGGCTCGCTAATGCGAGCCCGCCAACTTTTCTTACAACATATCAAATAGGGACAATATGAACTTTTTATTTTCTACCAATAAGCGCAGTTACCCAAGTATGACAAATGAGGAGTTAAGAGAAGCTTTTTTAACGGAAGAGCTCTTCACTCCTGGTCATCTATCGCTAACTTACACTGATGTTGACAGGGCGGTTATCGGCGGCGCTATGCCGACAGAGGCCTCTATTGAATTACCAACGCATAAAGAGCTTGCTGCTGATTACTTTTGTGAGCGCCGAGAGCTAGGAATTATTAACATCGGTGGAGAAGGCGCGGTAAGTGTTGATGGTGAAAGCTTTGAAATGGCTAAAAAAGACAGCCTTTATGTTACTAGGGGTAGTAAAGAAGTTGTCTTGTCCTCTAAGGATGCGAATAACCCAGCTAAATATTATATGGTTTCATATCCTGCGCACCGAGTTACCAAAACCGTCCATGTGCCCAAAACGATGGCAAAACAGATAGATCTTGGTTCTCAAGAAACATCTAATGAAAGAACAATATTTCAATCTATTCGGCCTGGAATTGTCGATAGTTGTCAGTTAGTCATGGGGATTACCGAATTAAAAACGGGAAGTGTTTGGAATACTAAGCCCCCTCATACTCATTTTCGTAGAACCGAAATTTATATGTATTTCGATCTCGATCAAAGTGAAAGAGTGTTTCATATGCTCGGTGAGCCAAAAGAAGTCAAGACTCTTCCTTTAGCGCCTGAAATTGCTATTGCGTCACCTAGTTGGTCTATCCACAGTGGAGTGGGGACGACAAATTATAGCTTTATTTGGGCCATGGGCGGTGAAAACCAAGAGTTTGACGACATGGACCACATCGAAATTTCTGCTTTAAGTTAAGTTTTAGACTGTAAATTGCCATCAAGTATGTAAGTTTTATCAAAATCAATCACATAATGACTTTTTTGATTGATTTTGGTTGCTTTGGTGATTATATTAAACGCTATAACGCCAAATAGGACAGAAAAGCAATGCTTGAAAAGCAGCGACAACAGTTAATTCTAGAAGTATTAGAAGAGTCCACCTTTGCGAGTGTGCCTGAATTGTGCAGTCAATTAGGCGCATCTGAGGCGACGATAAGAAGAGATTTGAAAAAATTATCGTCTCAAAAAAAGATTAAAAAGATAAGGGGTGGGGCACAAGTTATAGATACCGGTTCTACCTCAAATTTCTATCTTTCTGGCAATGCCTTTCTAATTGATAGGGAAAAGAATGCCGATATCAAACGTGCTATTGCTAAAACGGCATGTGAGCTTTGTAAAGACGGTGAATCTATTATTATCAACGGCGGTAGCTCTACTTACATGATGGCCGAATTCCTGAGAGATAAAAGATTAAATGTTTTAACCAACTCATTTGTCTTGGCTCAGGATTTGGTAGAGAACAGTCAGAACCAAGTAACCTTGCCAGGTGGTGAGGTTTATAGAAAGCAGAGTATCATTTTAAGTTCTTTCGAGAATGATACTACACAGAACTATCGCGGAACCATGATGTTTATGGGAACGCCTGGCATCAGTAAGTACGGTGTTATGGAGTCTGATCCGCTGCTAATCTTGGCAGAGAAAAAACTACGCAAGCAGGCTGATAAATTGGTTGTATTAGCAGATAGCACAAAAATCGGTCTGCAAAGCAATCTTGTTTTCTGTGATTTGAACTCTGTGGATATTATAATCACTGACAATTGTGCTGATAAAGCGCAGTTAGACGAAATCAGAAGCTACGGCATCGAAGTGATTGTTGTTGACGTCGAGACACTAGAGGCAGCCTAGTAAATAGTCACATTTTTCTTCTAAGAGATTTCTCACAATGTGAAATCTCTTTACCTCAATTATCCTCCATTGGCGCACGCTGACCTCAGCGTCTAGCAAATAATATCACGTAGTCTTATCAGTCACTATATTCAGTCAAAAGCTTTCAATTTCAATCATTGTTTGTTATACATAAACATTATATTTTGGAAGTATCCTCGAGAGAAGTCATAAGCAGCATAGCTGGTAAGCATTTCAGTTCACGCTTAGCTACAACTAAATTGACGCTCCTTTGATATTACATTCACAAGAAAATTTGGAGTTAATGCTAGAGTGAAAGCTGTTTTAGATATTGGTAAAACTCATATAAAGCTCTTGTTTGTTTCAGGCTACGAGCAAGTTGCAAGTTTCAGCTGTAAAAATGCCCCGATTGCAGGTCAGTATCCTCAGGCGGACGTAGACAGTATATGGGACTGGATAGTAGAAACCTTAAAGTCGTGCACATATACAAAAGAGGTTGAGGGGTTTGTTGTAACAACCCACGGCGCCACAGCGGCACTAATTGATGACAATTCAACAGATAGATCTAAAGCGCTTACACTTCCAATTTTAGATTATGAATATCAGGGCATTGATGAATGTGCGCAACGTTATAAGCTTGAGCGTCCTGACTTTAGTGAAAGCTTGTCCCCATTACTGCCGGCAGGTTTGAATTTAGGTAAGCAGCTTTATTGGTTAGAAGAAAAGTACCCGCAAGAATTTGCAAAGGCTAATGCAATTCTTTTATATCCGCAGTATTGGGCATGGAGATTGGGTGCAGAGCTGAGCTCAGAGGTGACTTCTTTGGGCTGCCATACAGACTTATGGCAACCAGCAAAGCGTCAATTTTCTACTATCGCCGTTAACAAGGAATGGTCGAAGCTATTCCCACCTCTAAAAAATGCATGGGACTGCATAGGAAAAGTAAATGCTGACGTATCTAGAAAAACGTCATTACCTATTTCATGTAAGCTTTATTGCGGCATTCACGATAGTAATGCGAGCTTCTTAAGATATCTAAATATCGAATCTCAACCGACTGAACAATTTACCGTAATGTCTACAGGCACGTGGACTATATTGATGCAGTCTGGGGGAGACGTGAGTACCCTTCATGATAAAGTAGATACCTTAGCTAATGTAGATATAAACAGTAACCCAGTTTCATGTGCCAGATTTATGGGAGGACGTGAATACGAGCGTATTTGTACCACGCTCGGTGGCAATATAAAGATGAACCCAACAGAATCAGAAGTTCAAGAAGCAATAAGTAACTGTTGGCGGGTCACGCCTGATTTTAGTGAGGGCAACGGCCCATTTCCCGATTTAACGCCACAATTGCTGTGCCCTGAAAGACCTCCTTCACCACAAGCTATCGCAACACTCTACTGTGCACTTATGATTAATCAACGGCTAAATGACCTCGAAGCTAAGGGAGCAATTTATATTGAAGGTGCTTTTCTCAAGAACCCACTACTATGTCGCTTAGTTGCACAGCTGCGTCGTCAGCAGCCAGTTTTCGCTTCGACAGACAATACAGGCACAGTACTAGGTGCAGCAGCACTTATTGGATATAAAAAGAACCAGAAGCACTCATTGGATTTGGAAAAAGTAGAGCCCTCTAACTTTTCTGGACTGGACTCATATGCTGATGAATGGGTTGAATTAATCAAAATCGCTCAATAACGTCCTTATATAAACCTTGAAAACTATAATACAGTCAAAATGAAACCAATAATGATTGAAAATGATTGACAGGGATTGGAAGTGGCGTGTATTGTTACTATCATAATCGATGTTTACATTTGTGAAACATATCTAACTGATAATTTTAGGACACTGTAATGGCTTTTAAACCCGATGATTACAAGCATGTTAAGTACCTTTGGAAAGATGAAGAGGCAGATAGACTCTCTCCCGTAGAGAATTTAGTATATCGTTCAAATAAGCTAGGCGAAGACCAACGAATCACTAATACTGGCGGCGGAAACACATCCGCCAAACTGCTCGAAGAAGATCCATTAACAGGTGAACAGGTCGAAGTGTTATGGGTTAAAGGCTCAGGCGGTGACTTAAGAACATCGAAAAAAGAGAACTTTTCTTCACTATATGCCGATAAACTCCGCGCATTAGATAACGTTTACCAGCAATATCCTGATAAAGGGTACAAGAGCGCTGGTGAAGACAAGATGGTAGGCATGTTTAAGCATTGTAATTTCTGCCTAAACCCTCGCGCTTCATCAATAGATACGCCTCTGCATTCAATGATTGAAGAAAAGCACGTTGATCACCTACATCCGAACGCAGTAATTTCTGTAGCATCGTGTAAAGACCAAGAAGCGCTGACTGCTAAGATATGGGATGGAAAATTAGCCTATGTTCCTTGGATGCGTCCTGGTTGGGAAGCAGCAAAAGTATGTGAAGATGCTTATGAAGCGAACCCGGATATCTGGGGTATTCTTTTAGGACAACACGGGCACACCAATTGGTCTTCAGAAAGTAAAAGTTGTTACGAAACCTCGTTATGGGTTATCGAAACTGCAGCACGTTATATTGAAGAGCATGATAAAGGCGAAAACACGTTCGGTGGACAAAAGGTAGAATCTCTAGCTGAAGATGAAGCAAGAAGCCTTTTAACCGACTTTATGCCTATCGCAAGAGGGAAGTTATCGACTAATGTTAAGTACATTGGCACGCTTCAAAATGACGAAGCCACACTAAGGTTCGTTAATAGCGTTGATGCTCCTCGTCTAGCCGAGCTTGGTACTTCTTGCCCTGACCATTTTTTAAGAACGAAAATTAAGCCACTCTATATCGACTTTGATCCTAAATCGGATGCACTTGAAGAACTTGTTGAGAAGTTTGATGCGGCGCTAGAGAAATATAGACAGGACTATACGGCGTATTATGAAGCATGCAAACGTGAAGACTCACCGGCAATGCGTGACCCAAGTCCAACAGTAGTGCTAATTCCTGGCGTTGGAATGATTGCATGGGGTAAGAACAAAAGTGAATCCCGCGTTACCGCTGAATTCTACAACTGTGCTATTGAAGTAATGAGAGGGGCAGAGGCAATTTCTGAATATACAGCTCTTCCTGCACAAGAAGCATTTGATATCGAATACTGGGCTTTAGAAGAAGCCAAACTTCAAAGAATGCCAAAGGAAGCTCCTCTAGCTAGAGACGTTGTTGTTGTCATCGGTGCTGGAGACGGCATTGGTAAAGCAACAGCTCATCGCGTTGCTCGAGAGGGCGCACATGTAGTCTGTGCAGACCTTCGCCTTGAAAACGCTAAAGCAACAGCAGAAGAGTTAGAAGCTATTTATGGTAAAGGTATCGGAGTAGCTGGCACGGGTATTTCTTCATGCGGCCCAGCCATCGCGCTTGGTGTTGATATAACCAATAGAAAAACCGTAGAGGAATTGTTTACTAATGTAACGCTGGCATACGGCGGCATTGATAAGGTTATTGTTACTGCGGGTGTATTTATCGCAGAGGGCGCAGATTTAGCAAAAAATGATGAAGTCTTTGAGCTAAGCTTTAACGTGAACGTTAAAGGCGGCTATGTTGTGGCTTCTGAAGCACAGAAAATCTGGGAAAAGCAGCAAATGAAAGGAAATATGGTACTCACCACTAGCGTTAATGGTGCGGTATCTAAGAAAGGTTCACTGGCTTACGATACGAGTAAATCTGCTGCTAACCACCTTGTTCGAGAACTTGCCGTTACGTTGTCCCCTCTAGTTAATGTTAATGCGCTTGCTCCTGCCACCGTAGTGCAAGGTAGCAGCATGTTCCCACGCGACCGGGTTATATCTTCACTGACTAAGTACAACATTCCGTTCCAAGAATCAGATTCCACAGAGAACCTTCGTACAAGTCTGGCTGAGTTTTATGCGCAAAGAACATTAACAAAGTCACCAATTACACCGGAAGATCAAGCTGAGGCTGCCTATCTCCTTGTGTCTGGTCAGCTAAACAAAACCACAGGTCAAATTATTAGTGTAGACGGCGGTTTGCACGAAGCCTTCCTACGCTAGGAGTAGATTATGTTACGTAGAATAGATTCAGCTTTAGTAAGCGAAAAGAACGAAGAACTTTATAAAGATTTAAAATCTGATTATGACGCCCTAGGTGAAAAGCTAGGCCGTGATGGTATTGATATTGAAACGTTCACAAAAGCAGCAGAACAATTTCAAATAGCAGTACCATCGTGGGGTACTGGTACCGGTGGAACTCGATTTGCTCGCTTTCCATTGAAAGGTGAGCCACGCAATATTTTCGAAAAACTAGAAGATTGTGCGGTCATCAACGAATTATCTGGCTGCACTGACAGTGTGTCACCACATTTTCCATGGGACAAAGTTGACGATTTCAGTGAATTGAAGCAGAAATCTAATGAATATGGACTTAATTGGGTATCGGTAAACTCCAACACATTCCAAGACCAACCAGGTCAAGAGTCGTCTTACAAGTTCGGAAGCTTAAGTAATACGCAAGCAGCTTCTCGTGAGTTGGCCATTCAACACAATCTAGATTGTATTGAATATGGGCAGGCATTGGGTGCTAAAAGCCTAACGGTGTGGGTAGGTGATGGTTCTAACCATCCTGGTCAGCAGCATTTTCAACGCGCTTTTGAGCGCTACTTGTCAAGCATGGAGAAAATCTACGCAGGCCTACCAAGCGATTGGGAAATGCATATCGAACATAAAATGTTTGAACCCGCTTTTTATTCAACTGTTATTCAAGACTGGGGTTCAAACTTGCTTGCTGCAATGCACTTGGGACCGAAGTGCAAATCCCTCGTTGATTTAGGCCACCACGCACCTAATACGAATATCGAAATGATAGTGTCTCGTTTAATCCAGTTTAAAAAGCTGGGTGGGTTCCACTTTAATGATAGTAAATATGGTGATGATGATTTAGATAGCGGCTCATTACACCCTTATCAGCAGTTTCTTATTTTTAACGAGTTAGTCGATGCGAAGCACCGTCAGCAAGAGGGTTTCAACCCTGCATATATGCTAGATCAGTCTCACAACGTTACTGATCCAATAGAAAGCTTGGTTATCTCTGCCATTGAAGTTCAGCGTTCCTACGTCAAGGCACTTTTGGTAGATAGGGAAACACTATATGGCTATCAAGAAGACAATGATGCGATGATGGCATCAATGGAACTTAAGAAAGCGTTCAATATAGATGTAACCCCTATTCTTGCTATGGCTCGCTATCGTAAGTCTGCGGCGATTAACCCTATTGGTGCCTATCGCTCGATAAATTATAGAGAAACGATGGATAAAGAGCGTCCACGAGATCCAAACGCTACTGGTTCGGGCATTGTATAGATTTAAAAAAGATAGCCGCTTTCTATCTGTATCCTACGAAAAAGCAAACGAATAAGAATAAGAAAGAAGAAGAATAAAATTAATAAATATTGTCAAACTGTCGGAATAAGAAAACGCAAATGTTACTAAGTAATTGTCATAACTATCATGATTTTAGAAAGTTAGCGCAGAAGAGGTTGCCAGGTCCTATATTCAATTATATTGACGGCGGTGCTGATGATGAGGTGACGATGCGTCGTAACTCTGAATCTTTTCAGAGTTGCGATCTTATTCCAAATGTTCTGACGGGTGTGAAAGACATTGATTTAAGCGTTGAGGTAATGGGTCAGAAGCTTGCACTTCCGGTCTATTTATCTCCAACTGCACTTCAGCGCTTGTTTCACCATCAGGGTGAACGTGCAACTGCTGGTGCGGCAGAGAAATTCGGCACTATGTTTGGTGTTTCTTCACTAGGCACAGTAAGCATGGAAGAAATTGCTAAGCAGTACAATACGCCGCAGGTTTATCAATTCTACTTCCACAAAGATCGTGGCTTGAATAAGGCTATGATGGAGAGAGCAAAAGAATCTAACATCGGAGTCATGATGTTAACAGTAGATTCTATTACAGGCGGTAACAGAGAGCGTGATTTACGAACCGGTTTCGCTATTCCCTTTCGATTGAATCTTAAAGGCCTTTGGCAATTTGCAACACGGCCAATGTGGGGCATTAACTATGTTACTCACGAGAAGTTTTCTCTTCCTCAGTTAGACGCACACATAGATATGGGTGGAGGCGCGAGTTCGATAGGAGACTATTTTACTAATATGCTTGACCCCTCTATGAACTGGAAGGACGTTGAAGAGATGGTTAAATTTTGGGATGGTCAGTTTTGTCTCAAAGGCATTATGAGCGTAGAAGACGCAAAGCGTGCAGTTGATATAGGTTGCACAGGTATAGTTATTTCTAACCATGGTGGAAGACAACTAGACGGATCGAGAAGTTCTTTTGACCACCTCGCAGAAATAGTTGATGCTGTTGGTGATAAAGTAGACGTAATTTTTGACAGTGGTGTTCAACGAGGCACGCACGTTTTAAAAGCGCTAGCGCTAGGAGCAAAAGCCGTTGGGTTAGGACGTTTTTATCTTTTTGCTTTAGCTGCGGCTGGACAAGAAGGCGTCGAAAGAGCAATGCAATTAATGGTTGCAGAGATTGAGCGCGACATGCGACTGATGGGCTGCTCAAAAATTAGTGACTTAAATCGTGACCATATTAGATTTAGATAGGTTCTAATTTAACGAATTATTTTCATCCCCCCTCTTCTACAAATAAGCAGTCTTTATAACCGCTGTATTTAACATGCTACGCAACTTATGTGCAAAATGTGCTGTAGTAGAGCATCACTAGCAACATTAATCGATGGGAAACAAAGTTGGGTTGAGAAGAATTTAGCTCAAATTCAATCTGACAGCGGCACCTAAAAGCGGGTAACTGTCAGATTAAGTCTGAGCTATTTAACTTTATAGTGTTTAACTTTATAGGGTAATACAGCTAGAGGTACTTACTCCACTTATCTAAATTTGAAAATGTGTTGTTCGTTTTGTTTATATTTTTAGTGTCACGATCTTCGTAGCTGCGATGCACAATACCCCATGCTGTGGTTGAGCTTTCTCGCGAACTTCCGGTAATACCCCTAATACTATTATTTCTTATTGTATTTGTTCCCTGAACACCATTTAGTGAAATACCTTCGAATGCATCGCTATAGGCGTTAAAGTTAGCTTGGCTATTAGAAGTTTGAGCTGCCACAACGTCGCCCAGTTTGTTTATCTCGTTGTCTTCAATCGTCACATTATTTGTGGTTTCAAGACTGATTGCGCGCATGGCATTATCGATGGTATTGTCACGTATTTTGACATTTGTGGCCTGCCACCCTCGAAATACGCTTTTTGTACTCAGTCCCACAACGACATCTTTCAGTACGTTGCTACGCATAACTATATTGTCAGCGCCTCTTTTAGAGGTGAAGCCATCAAACGCACGCTCTACGTAATTATCGTGAATGGTAAAATGGTCACCAAATTGTCCGTTATCCCCACCCGCTGATAAGTAAACTGCGGCATCGCGTACGCCATAAAAATTGTTATATCTAATTGTGGCTTTGAGTGCGCCTGTCATTAAAATGCCGCTGTCTCCACCCGCCTCATAAAATGGGTCGCTGTTATTACGCGTTCCATAAAAGTTAATGTATTCGATGACGAGTTCATTTAGCTTGTGATAGTTAGTTGTATTTACAACACCACGGATAGATAGCGCATCGGCGGTTTTATCGTTTCCTTCTCGTCCTGCTGGTGTTAAACGTGTGATAGGAACAACCGTAGAAACTTTGGCGCGAGACATATCGAAATCTCCGCCTTTCCATGAAAAATTAGCAAGCTGGCCTTTGTTTGAGCACACGTTGTCATTGTTCTTCGTGTCGAAACTAAACAGGTCGCCGTCTAAATCTGCCTTTGCGATAAAGCGAGCACCCGTTGCGTCAACGATCAAATTTTTTCGCAAGGTTACATTTATTCCTTTGAGTATCTGCTTCCCATCTGTGGCGTCTTTATCAGTGCCGATATAGTAAGTCCCGGTTAATCTAAGTGGTTTTCCAGTGTTTGTTGCTTGTTGCAATGCGTTTTGAAGTTTCGATGCTTTACCGTTCGGATTGGCTGGGTTACTACTACAGTCTGCAGCTATCCCTTGACCTACCCACAGCATAGTGCTGCACGTAGCAAGTATTCGTAGCGAATTTTTTATATCTGTTCTCATAGTTAATTCCTGTTCTTTCCACCAAACAACGTTAGAAGTTATTGTGAATCTACAAAGTCATACATCGCGCTTCCCGCGAGTAAGAACGCACCGACACCAAATAGCTGGGAGTCATCTTTTGTTACTACATCAGGCTTTTCATTAACACCTTGCACCCACCCGAACTTTCCGTCTGGATGTACTGCTGATGACAGCACTTGCCATCCTTTCAATGCAGAGGGCAGGTACGTGCTTTCATCCAACAAGTCGTTATTAATGCCCCACGTAACTCCATACGTGAAAAAAGCCGTGCCACTGGTTTCTGGCTCTACATATCTCTCTCCTGCTAGCAATGACATAGGCCAAGCACCATCTTGCTTCTGCAGTTTCACGATTGCTGATGTAAGCTCTTGATAAAGTGACTCGTAGTAGGGCCGGTATTGATGGTCTTGAGGGAGGCTCTCCAAAGCATGTACAACGCCTGCGTATACCCATCCCATTCCTCTAGACCAAAAAACTTGCTCACCGAACTTGCCTTTTTTGTCGAAATAACGAGAGTCTCGGAAAATTAATTTGGTTTTCGGGTCTTGTAAGTAATCGATAGTTGCTTGGAACTCTTTGTGGGCGTAATCAGCGTATTTGGACTCGCCTGTAATTACTGAAAGCTCAAACAGTACTGGCGGTCCCATGAACAAAGCGTCAGCCCAGCACCAACGCCATTGACAGTTGTGTACGTTATCTTTATTTCTGCCGGCGACGAATTCGAGACTATTATCGGGGGCTTGCTCAATTAACCAGTCAAACGTTTCTTTTACTGGCGCAAGTGCTTCTTCGTTTTTGTGCCTTCGGTAGTACCAAAGGTTGGTTTGTCCGATAACGTGGTCATCGGCAAAGTATTTGACCTTACCCATCTTCCAGTCATGGGCGTCCCCCACATAACCAATCCAGGTTTCGTAAAAAGGGTTATCTGACCGTTCAGCAAGTTTGGTGAGCCCTTTATAAAAGGCGCCCTGAATCCATCGCCCATATGCTTCAGAACCAGCCCGAGCACGACCTACATGTGTCATATGTTGTGTGCGCGCAACTTGCCAGTTTGCCACCTTTTCCATTTGTGCCATCACGTGTTCTTGTGTTGGCAATACGGCCTCAGCCTGCAATGAGGTTAGTGGTATATAAGCCATAGCGAACAAGCCGATTTTTATTCCGATATACCGACTTATTTTGCGTATGTGGGTTTTCATCATGCATCCTTAAAGTTAACTGATTTAACGAAATACAGAGTAGTAAGTGGCTTAACTGCGAACCTGATTTGTGCTCAATGTTACATCGAAGTAAACCAGTAGCACAATCAAATTCACTCACAAGCGGTCTTTTCTGTTCTTGAGGTTGTAGGTGGCTTTTGTATTTCATGCCTCAATTTTATTGGGTGTTAACTATACGCTAGCCCCTGATTTCGATATGTTTTTGAGGTTTTTAAACATCCTTCTTGGTCATTCCTCCTTATGTAAAATATTTGTTTAAAAAATAAAATAATGCTTTAATGGTCAAAATCAATCATATCTGGCAAGTTTAAAATGCGAGTTTGCGTTCTCTTAGCCTTCTTGAAAAACATAATGCAGCTCAATACTCTTGATTTTCTCAAGTAGGTATCACTAGTAAACGCTGATTTTGAAAGGGGTAAAGAAAATGCTGGTTTACTTATTGCGACCTTGGGCATTAGGCATAATGATTGTGAGCAGCTGTGTGCATGTAAGTGGTGCGGCTAATCCAGCACGAGACGCCACCCTCAAGAGCGAGAGTTTAACCCCGAATATTCTCTTCATATATACAGATGACCAGGCTCCATGGGCGATAGAAGGTAAAGGCCCCAATGCTGTTACCCCAAATATTCAACGCTTAGCCGAGCAAGGTATGTCCTTCCCAAATGCTTATACCACTACGCCCGTATGTAGCCCTTCCCGGGCAGGTCTACTCACTTCCCGCTATGGCTTTGAACTCGGTATAGACGACTGGATAAATGATAACCTTAAAAGCAAGACGCTCACAGGTCACCAATTAGATTTAGGGCTTTCGGCAACAGTAGATTCTTGGCCTAAAAAGTTGCAAGAAAACGGCTATTACAATGGCTTGATTGGTAAGTGGCATTTAGGAAAGCAAGCTGAACATCATCCTCAAAATTTTGGCTATAACGAGTTTACGGGTTTTTTAGGAGGCGGAACTTCCCCCGCTGATCCTCAATTACTTGTTAATGGTGTCCAGGAGAAAGAGACGGGGCTTACCGTTGACATTCTCACTGACCATGCCATGGATTTTTTAAGTAGGAATCGACATAAAAAATTTGCCTTATCATTGCATTATAGGGCGCCTCACTATCCATTTGAGCCTGTCTCAGGGAGTGATTTAGATGCTATCAGTGACGATGTAGATTTAATACATCCTGATTATCCCGATCTGAATACTCAAAGAGCAAAGAAATTATTACGCGGATATTTAGCATCTGTTAAAGGTATAGATAGAAATGTCGGCAGACTGCTGGACCATTTAGACGAAGTGGGACTTTCTGAAAATACTGTGGTCATTTTTACCTCTGACCATGGTTACGTCATCGGACAAAATGGTATTTGGCATAAAGGCAATGGTTTTTGGTTGTTAAACACACCACCGAAAGGCACAGAAAACATTCCCAAGGGCCAGCGCCCCAATCTATACAATGCCGTGCTTAAAGTACCTCTTATCGTTCGTTGGCCAGGTAAGGTGCCTGCGGGTACGGAAAATGCCTCAACTGTATCAAATCTTGATTTCTTCCCTACTCTCATGGATGTCGCCAAACTGGATATACCTAGTGAAACGGTCATTAGAGGGCAAAGTGTAATCAAAGCGTTCATAGATGAAAGCGTAGTAGTGAGCACTGATTACTTTGCCGCTTATTCAACGCTGCATCAGTCGATTACTGGCATGAGAATGTATAGCGATGGCCAATATAAACTAGTTAGAGACTTCAAGAACAAAGGGCGAGATGAGTTCTATCACTTAGATGGAGACCCTCTCGAGACCGACAACTTGCTTGAGACTGAACTAACTGACGCTGAAAAGAAGACATTAATAAGGCTGGACGACACGCTCAAAAAGAAAATGTTCGAGTTGGAGGACCCACTTTCAGTTAGTTTTACACCCGTGCACCTCAAAGGTCGTTAACTATCGTGCTTTAGTGAGAGTGTTTCATAGGAAAGTGAGTACTCAGGAATTGGCTGAACGTGGTCGCGTGATTGACAGCCCAACGTCATTCTAAATGAACAAAATACGGAACAAATTAAATATGAAGAATAAGTGGCTTATGTCGTTGTTCGTAGTACAGCTATTTGGTTGTGCTTCTTTTACGAACGGCAAAGAACCCTCAACGCCCCAAGATAATCATGCTTCTTTGCCTTCGTTATCACTTCATTCAACGCCAATTCTTTTGGGCAGTAGTTTGTTGGTTGGTAAGTCTCACACGTCCGATGGCTCAGACCGCGCTGTAGATGGAAAACCTCGTTTTTCTGGTGTTATGGGAGCGCAAGCAGTTACCTACAAGGGCTACCAATATGTGATTTACTATACGGCAAAAGACAGGGGAGGTTACGGTGACCTTTTTGCTGAAGTGGTTGTCGCACGCAGAAAAATAACGGGGCACGACTGGCAACACGCCACCTTGCCTGTATATCGACTAACTTCTGATGACGCGCATAACCGCCAAGCCATTGAAATATCAAAAGGCGACGGCGCCATTCATATTTCTTTCGATCATCATAACTCAGATCGCATCAACTACGCGCGCACCGCTGCAGGAGTCGCAGACCACCCGGAAACCGTTGACTGGAACGACGATATCTTTAAATTTAAGCGAAACCTCGGCTTTTCCAACGATGCGGTAAGTCGTGTTACTTATCCAAAGTTTTACTCGTTAGACAGCGGAAATGTACTGATGTATTTCCGAGAGGGAGGTGCAGCAAAAGGTGAAATGCGGCTCGCACTTTATGATGCCAAAAATAGCGATTGGCAGTTCATTCGCAATATATCTTCAAGCGATGGTGTATATACTCAAAATGTAAACGGCAACAAAGAACCTTCAACAAGAGGGCCTTATTTAGCTGGTGGTGGACCAAAGTTTGATGCTAATGGTCGCATGCACATCAGCTGGGTATTCAGAGAGCGGCCGATAAATTGTAACCCTGGTACAAGCAATGGGTCTGACTGTAATCATGGTATCTACTACGCCTACAGCGATGATGAGGGGCTCACTTGGGACAATAATGCAGGCAATCTAGTCGCTGATACTCGAGACGGTGAGGTGTTATCTGTTGAAACACCAGGATTAGAAGCGGTCCATGTGCCTACGACACTGAAGCCATCTAATGTTTCCCACAATTCTGTAATCGATACTAAAACAGGTGATTATCACCTCCTCCTTAGTCATAAAACATCCCCACACGGCCCAGCGCGCGTGCATCATTATGTTCGCGATATTTCAGGCAATTGGCAAAAACGTGTCTCTGATTTTAACGCTTCAAACGTTACTTTAACTTTCTTAGATGACAGATTGTTTGCTTTTGCAGGAAGAGGCGATGCCAGAATTTTCTATTCTGATAGAACAGACGGTTTTGCTGAATGGCATAAAATCGAAATGCCAAATATAGATAATGAGCTAGTCAAGATTGAGGGCGGGTATATCACGTGGGATCTCAGCTTATTAAGCCATGGGGTTGCAAGTATTGTTTGGCAGCATGCACCACAAATTAATGGTGAGTCTAGCCCCATTTACGTCTATGACTTTGAGCTAGGAAAAATAGAGCCAAGTGAGTAGAGCGTGATGCTCTTTATATTTTTTCTTTTAGAAATAAATTAAATAACGGGAGTGTGCTTTGCGCAGATTATTGTTACTTATTGCTGTAGTTTTTGTCTCATTGAGCGCAAATGCTGAATCAATAAAACAGGCGTTTGAAAGTCCTGAAGATAGTCATAAACCATGGGTGTTTTGGTATTGGATTAATGGCAATATTACTGAAGAAGGCATAACAGCTGATCTCGAATCAATGGCTGATGCCGGATTAGGAGGCGTGGTGTTGATGCACATTAATGAGCATCATGTTATTCCCGCAGGCCCTGTTGAATTTCTTTCAGAAGAATACCAATCAATACTCGCTTATACCTTTAAAAAGGCTTCTGAGCTTGGTTTGAAAGTGAACCTTTATAATAGTGAAGGGTGGTCCGTCGCTGGTGGTCCTTGGATAAGCCCTAAAGACGGTATGAAAGAGCTGTCTTGGAGTGAGCAACAAGTCCATAGCCAAACTCAGCCTATAATTTTCCCCGCTCCTCATGCTCCCTTGAATTTTTATGACGATATAGCTGTACTTGCCTTCCCAACACCTAAAGCACACATGGAGCCAGAGTTTCAAGAACGTATCGCGATGGCCAGAATTTCAGGGGTTACGCCAAAAGTTACCGAGCCTGCTATAAATGCTTTCGATGGTGATTGGAACACAGTGGTGTATCCCAAGGTTGATGACGAAACCAAACAGCGCTTTATTCAATTTGATTTTTCTGAGGAGTATACGTTTCGTAACGTTTTTGTGAAATTTGCTGCTTATGGAATGATGGGGAGAAACCACCTTCTTATATCAAATGATGGTGATAATTATCAGGAGGTCGCATTTTCAAAACGAGGGCAAATTTATGATGACCTCAGCTGTTTTCAGTTTGAACCGGTAAAGGCGAAACACGCAAGAATTGTGTTCGAGCCTACTGACAATAAGCTCTTGTACACAGCGATGCCGAAAGTGGATGTCGCGGTGCGGGAAGTAATTTTTGACAACAAACCGCGTATTGCAAACTGGTGTCAAAAAGCAGCGCATATATTCCCGTTTCATATGCAAGAAACAGAGCGCGAAGCAATGAATGCCTCGTTAGAGAGTAACGCAAGTATCAATCTTGATTCAATTGTTGACGTTACCCAATACCTTAGCGAAAACGGTCGTCTTAACTGGACGCCACCTAGTGATAATTGGACCGTAATTCGGTTTGGTCTGTCTTCTACGGAAGCGGTTAATCGACCGGGTACGGCGAAAGGCGAAGGGCTTGAAGTTGATAAATTAAGCGAGCGTGCGCTTGATAAACATTTTGAGCATTACATTAAAAACGTAGCAAGTCGTTCGCAGGAACATGTAGGCGATTCATTTGTATCAACCCACGCCGATAGCTGGGAAGTAGGGCGGCAAAATTGGACGCAGGAGTTTGAAATAGACTTCGAAGAGAGGCGAGGTTATTCACCTATTCGACTTCTTCCTATTACGCTGGGGTATACCGTAAAGAATGCAATGTTCAGTGAGCGTTTTCTTTGGGACTACAGAAAAACACTCGCAGAGCTCATTGCTGAGCGTTTTTATGGGGGTATGCAAAAGCGTTCAAACGAACTGGGTTTGAAGTTTTCAGCGCAATCGATGAAACCTTTTATAGACAACCTTCAAGCGTTGGGAAAAGCGGATATTATTTATGCTAATAGTGCATTTCGTTCTATTAACCCTGCAGAAAATAGGCCCAATCAAGAATTTGCTTACCTGACTGCCAAAATGGCAGCATCCGCAGGCTCTATTTACAATAAGCCTGTTCGTTCAGAGTCCTTCACTTCATTGCCTCAAGCGAATAGGTGGCTAAGTCACCCGCTAACTTATAAGTCGCAAGCTGATACCGATTTGGCTGCAGGGGTTACGTTGACAACGCATCACCTCTTTACCCATCAACCCTGGACAACCCTAGAGCCGGGCATGACACTTGGTTACTGGGGTTTACATTTTGAGCGCACACAAACGTGGTGGCATGAGATAAATACATGGAATGAGTATTTGACGCGTTCCCACGCCATGCTCAGCAAAGGGCAGCCTGTGTTTGATGTATTGCACTTATTAGGTGATGACTCGGCAACGACATCCGACAAGGAATTTGCTTTGAAAACGCTGCCTGATGGCTACGATTTTGAATTTATTTCGACAGATGGGCTGATGAACCACGTTGATGTAAATGAGCGAGGGCAGCTAGCTTTTGAATCGGGGAGAACCTATAACATTTTATCGATATCGCCCGACGTGAGCATGCGAGTAGAAGTACTAGAGCAAATAAAATCTCTATTAGAGCGAGGGGTAACGGTTGTAGGTTTACCTCCCACTTTTTCGCCAAGTTTGGAAGGCTCTTTTGATATCTCGGCCACTGATGGACGAGTTCACCATTTAGCCAACGAAATTTGGGGCGCGGGATTTAAGAGCCAGGTGTTTAAAACCCTAGAAGACGCATTGAACCATAAAGGTATTCAACCAGACGTGCTAATTTCTCACACTGATAACCGATTTGTTTGGCGACACCATGATGTATCTGAAGAGAACACGGATGTGTATTTCATCAGTAACCTAGATCAAATGGCTGCCGAAATAGAATTGGACCTGAGAGCTAAAGGTAAAGCGGTTGAAATCTGGGATCCGCTTTCAGGTAAACGACTTCTCGCCAGTGATTACGTGGTTGAAAACGGTCGCACGCGGTTTACATTACACTTTGACCAAGCACAGTCTTTGTTTGTTGTTTTAGCGCCGCAAAAGAGTACCGGAAAGCTACTTAACACCCTCTCTTTTGGGCAATTGCAGGTGCTAGATTCACCGTGGCAGGTAGAGTTTATTAAAGGCGTAAAAAAACCAAACGCATTAGCGCTTAACGAACTCATCGATTTGTCTCAACACGCGAATGAAGATGTCAGGTATTTTTCTGGCACGGTTCGCTATGAGACTGAATTTGAAATGGCTGATGATTTGCCAACGTCCCCAAGCTACCTTCTTAACCTTGGCGACGCTTTCCAGTTTGCGCGCGTAAGACTAAATGGTCACGATCTCGGACTGAGAATGTGGGCGCCTTATCACTTTGATATTAGCAATATCATTCGAAGCGGAGAAAACCGTTTGGAGATAGAAGTGACTACTCTTTGGCCTAATCGCTTAATTGGCGATGAGCGCTTGTATCCTGAAACGGCACCTTGGAAGAAAAATGGCTATCAAGGCTCTCAGTTAACTAGTTTTCCGAAATGGCTTAAAGGAGCTACGCCCGAACAACCTGGGGCGCGTAGCACGTTTGCTACATGGAAGCATTGGAACAAAGATGATGAGTTACTTCCATCAGGACTGCTAGGCCCTGTGAGTATAATGGTTCAAGAAAGGAATTGAAGCATCGACGTTCTTGGTGGTAATTGAAGCTAGCATGCCCTTTCAAAGTCCTTTTTTAAGGGCATGCGTACACTCTAAATAATGTTGTTTTTGAGAAGCTTAGCCGCGTAGTCTGCCGCTCGCGCCGTTATCGCCATATAAGTTAGCGATGGGTTTTGTGTTGCGCTAGATGCCATGCAGGCACCGTCGGTAACAAATAAATTGGGTATATCGTGTGCTTGGCCCCAGCCATTGAGAATCGATGAATCTGGATTTTTTCCCATACATGCGCCGCCCATCTCGTGAACCTGCTTACCCATCGGAATATGTTTATTTTCTGGTGTCGCTTTTACCTGAATGTTGGTGCACCCACCTGCTTCGAGTATCTCTTGGATGTCTTTGGCCGCTTGTTTAATCATTTTTCTTTCATTGGCTTTAATTTCAGCATCGATATGAAGTAACGGCATGCCCCACTCGTCTTTTTGGGTAGGGTGTAGAGTGGCTGCATTCTCGTAATAAGGTAAAACCTCGCCATACATAAATGCCCTGAAACGCCATGGGCCGGGCTTTCCAACGCTTTCTTTAGCAATAATGCCGATACCTTTTGATTTGGCATTCGGTGAGGAGAATGAGCGGTTTTGTGCTGTGGTTTGAAAACCAAAGCCTCTTTCAAAATCTGCATCATCTTGCTTTTCGTGTCGATAATTTGGAATATAAGTAGCGATAGGACGCCGTCCGAATGCATACTTATCTTCATTTACCGGCACATCAGCGTTTGCTACAACGCCAGTGACGTGACCAAGTATATAGTGGCCCAGCATACCGCTGCTATTTGCAATACCATTTGGGAATGTTTTGGATGTAGAGTTCAACATTATTTGAACGGTGCCTAATGCCGATGCGCACATAAACACAACGCGACTCTTGTATTGCCTTCTTTCTTTCGTATTAGCATCGATGACAGACACGCCAGAGACTTTGTTATTGACGTCGTCGTAGTCAATACGCTCAACAATACTGTCTGTTATTACGGTTAGGTTTCCCGTTTTATGAGCTGCAGGTAATGTGGCAGACTGAGAGCTAAAGTACGCGCCAAAACTGCATCCTCTTCTACAGTAAGAACGCGCCAGGCATTTACCTCTACCTAGTGCAGTTTGTTCTTCAGTAGGCGAGGTAAGATTAGCGGCTCTTCCTATAATGAGGTGTCTGTCAGTGTATTTTTTCGCAATATTATTGGAAATGTATTGCTCTGCATAACTCATCTCCCACGGTGTTTGAAACTCACCGTCGGGTAGGGTTTTTAAACCATCTTTATTCGCTGACACACCTATAAATTTCTCAACATAGCTATACCATGGAGCTAAGTCTTCGTAACCAATAGGCCATTCAATACCATGGCCGTCTTTCGCATTGGCCTCAAAATCCATTGGGCTCCATCGCAATACCTGCCGCCCCCATGTTAATGAGCGTCCACCGAGTTGATATCCCCGCGTCCACATAAATGGCTTATCTTCGGGGTAGCTGTAAGGGTGCTTCTTATCGTCGACAAAAAAGTGAAGTGCATCGGTTTTATATAAGTGCCCTTTTTTTCTCAACGTAGCGTAGTGACCATTTTCTGCGAGCGTTTCTTCTGGCATTCCTCGGTTTTGTAAATCCCAAGGTGCTTGAAAATCTTTGTACTCAGGGCCTCTGTGATCTACATTTCTACCCCGCTCAATAACTAATGTATTGAAGCCTCGCTCACAAAACTCTTTCGCTGCCCAGCCGCCCGTAATTCCTGAACCAACAATAATGACGTCATAGTCGTTGTTCATAAGTATTTTCTCTCGTAAATAACGTTTAGCTCATCCTGTGAAAGACTTCCTCGATAGCCACCAGGAACAAGAAAGAAGTTGGGGTTGGCTATTTCAGATGAGTAGTGAATATGAAAAATAAGTGCTTTGAATCGTTTGTATGCTATGGAAAAGTCGCCTTTACCCGTGTCGAAAACGATCTCGTCGATTTGCTCTACAAAGGTCTGACGATTTTCTTTACTCAGTGACAGGTAGTTTGCATTAAATGCGGTTCTTGCGCGTTGCAAAAACTCAGATAAGAACAAAGTGAATTGCTGTTGGGTAGAGGTGGCTGCCCAAGATATCATTAACTCATCAAGTACCTGTGCGGTGTGAGAATCTACTGCACCGGGGGTGTCAGTGCGGGGTATCATAATGTCCACAATATCGTAAACCAGCGTAAATTGTTCAGCATCAAAAAAAACCGCATCCGACTCAAAAACAGTAAGGTTGAGCGTCTTTTTTAGCTCTGATGGTAAAACAGAAGCTGAAACTACATACAGCATGGAGCCCAAAAATATACGTCTGTTTATTTCCACGTTACCCTCTTCTTGTTTCGACTCGGAAATTGTAATGACGTTGATACTACCTATAAAAACAAGCCAAAATCAATCATTATCAATCAAAATAATTTACATTGTTTTGACATCAATGTAATAGGTAGCAGGATAGTAGTTGTAGGTGGGTTGAAAATTTTCGTTTAAAAATTGTCTCTGGGTAAGCCGGTGATGTTATCTAGTAGTAGCGTCTTATTGGGAGTAAGTTCTATATGGCTTTTGTACGGTAACGCTTTTGCAGATGGCTTGCTGCCGAAGTAATTCAGGCCCATCAAAACATTGTTATAGTGAAGCGCTACCATAAAAGGTGTTAGCGCAAAATCATAAAATGCCACTTCATCTATCGTCCCCGCATAGGCCTCTGCGGCGTGCCCTTGAGCGTTAGGAGAATTGCCAATATTGGCTAACCCCGCTCCACCGCTCAATACTTTTGAGCCAGGTGGGTATCGGTAAAGTGCGCCTACTTGTCCGTCGATGTAAATTGCTTTTATCCCACTTTCAACATTATAAGTTGCCACTACATGGTGAAGGTTTCCATCTTTTAACTGCTTAAGCGTTGGACGTCCGTCTTTGCCGTCTAGTGGTAGTTTGAGCTCATGGTAGCCTTGGCCTAAAATGTACAACCCGAAACTTAGAGACTCTGCATAATTGCCTGCTGGGACAACTATTGATTTATTACGATCATTTTGAAAGCTAAGCAGCATTCTATGATCTTTATCACTTTGATCTTTCCTGAAAATCTCATCAATTTCACCATATCGGCTTTTAGTTGGGCCTTCTCCACTATATAAAGGCTTAATCAATGCTTCTATGGTGACACCATCAATAACGGAGAACGAACCTGTTGCGGGCGCGCTTCCGCCTCCGCTACCCACGTTAATTCTTGCATGCTTTGTGTTATCAAAATAGAAAGCGCCTTTCCCAACAAGTCCATCGATGCGTTGAGCTCCGCTACCGGAAACTCCGACTGCGCGACCTGCAAAGTCCGCCACTCTGTCGCCAACATCATCGAAGTTCCAAAAGTGTTTGGGGCGCCATGTTTTAGGAAAGATTTTTGCTTTGATATTACCAGAGACCGAGGTTGTATCACTGTCAACACTTACGGTTAACTTGCCCGAATGCATCTGAATATCAGAGGCGTTGGCAGAAATAGTAATAGTCTTATTTGAATGAGAGATTACGTTAACCTCACCGCTTTTTAGCTCAATTTCGGTAGAATTAAATAATTTAAAGTGCGAATGAGCAGAAAGCATTAAGCTATCACCAGAGCGTAGTTCAAGCTCGACCGGTCGTTCGGTTTTGTACATACCAGGAAAAACGAGCGTGTTTTGTACGTTACCATTTTCGTCAATTAACAGCTCCCCACTAACTAATTTTCCTATAAAGGGTTCGTCGGGAAGTGGTTTGAATTGAATAATTAGGTATACCACCAGCATGCACAGCACGGTGAGTAGCCCCGCTAAATAAAACTTACGTTTTGTGCTCGCGGTTCTCTTTTCAGAAGAGGCTTCATAAGGTTGGTTTTGATGAGGTAAATTTGAAGCTTGCGTGGGCCGCACAATAAGTTCGTCGACGAAGGTTTTTCGCCTTACTATTTCAAGTTTTGGAAGGGTATTCGATTTAAGATGAAAGTGAAATTCGATGTAATCAAGGTAAAACCGTTGAGCCTGCTCATCGTTACTCAACAGTGATTCAAGTTTTTGAAGCTGTATCTGTGTAACGGTACCTGCGCAAATATCATCTGCTATGGCCCGAACTTCATCAAACCTTTCTGAGCGATTCAAGTGTCGTGCTCCACTTTTTGTTTATCAACGCAGTCGAAGAGCTTACGGCGAAGCAAATGGATAGATTTACGAATACCAAAAATCGAGCGCCCCGTTTTGTCTGCAAGTGCCTGTGCGCTTAAATTTTCTATGAAAAAACCGTAATATAATTGATGTGCGGAAGCAGAGAGGTGAGAAACGCAATGCTGCAGCATGCTCCATTTTTGGTCTGTATTATCTTGATGGGAAGCTACTGCTGATAGCTGCTCTAGCAACTCATCACTCAAACCTGAAACGAATTTTTTCTGTTGTCTTCGATACGTTCTTACACAGTTAAACACAATAGTATTTGACCATTTTCTAAAACTCGTTCCTCGCTCAAAAGTCTCGAATTCCTTCCAAAGAATAACGCTTGTCTCCTGAAAAATATCATCTGCGGCCGCTTTGTCTAAAACAAAGGCATAGATGTATGCATACAAACGTTGCTTTTCTGATTCAAACATTGCCGAAAACATGTCTGAGGTTGTATCCAAAGAACCTCGACTACTTTGTGGTGATGGCACGTTTTGATACACCTTATCCTCTCTTTTACGATGTGATCATCAAATTCATCGCAACAGTTCAATACTCATGTCAGCAGCGTTAGTGTCACACAATCAGTGTATGCGCAACACTGTAATATTTTACGCAAATTTAACATTTAAGACATTGTTTGACTATATTTGATTGAATTTAAATTTTAAGGGTATCAATCTCACAATTCGGTGCCTTTTCTAATTATATAAAGTCTGATTTGAGCCAAACAATGTCATATTATCGTTACTCAGTATTATGTTTATTCGCTATTTTTGTTGTTGCCTGCGAGCACGTAGGACCTGACTCCATCAATGACAATGAGTCATCATTAATAGCTCCTCCCATTGGACTTACGGTGGGAGAAGGGGTGGTAAATCCCATCGGCCACTATGAGAGCGTGCCACGTTTTAGTTGGCAGCTTGACACTGAGTCTTCTCAGCTAGCTCAGCAAAGCTACCAACTTCAAGTTGCAAGCGACGGTGCATTCAAGCCCGAACAAATCATTTGGGATAGCGGAAGAGTAACCTCCTCTAAAAACGCTTGGATAAGACCTGAAGGCCTCACTTTGGAATCAAGGCAACGCGTGTTTTGGCGAGTTAAAACATGGGATGTACAAAGCAATAGTTCACAATGGAGTGAAATACAGACGCTCGAAACTGGCTTATTGAGAAACAGTGATTGGCACGCTCAATGGATAGGGCATCCAGACACTAATGAGCGTACAGAAGTGCTTAGTCCTAACGCTATTGAGCAACCAGATAACCAATACTACCCGCCACAGTATTTACGCAAAAAATTTGAGCTTAATAAGCCGATTAAGCGGGCTCGTCTTTATATCACTGCAAAGGGCGTTTTTAAGCCATTCATCAATGGTCAGGCTGTCAGTGAAGATGTCATGACTCCGGGATGGACGCCATATCATAAGCGTATTGAGACGCTGACTTACGATGTGACTAATCTATTACAACAAGGCACTAATGCCATTGGTGCTGCATTGGCTGAGGGGTGGGAAGGTCGTATCTTCCATCCTACAAAGCAGGATTACGTAACACCACTGCGTCTTATTGCGCAGCTTGAGGTCACTTTTGAAGACGGCACTAGCTCGCGAATTGTAACGGATGAAAGCTGGTTATCAACGGACCAAGGCCCCATTCGCGCTGCGGGTAATTACGATGGTGAGCGCTATGATGCGAATTACGAGATGCCTGGTTGGAATACTCCAGAGTTTGATAGTGAGGGCTGGAAACGTGTTTACTCTGAGCCACTTGAGCCTGTGGTTAAGCTGCGGCCGAAACGTCATGCGCCAGTGAGAGTAACAAAAACAATTCCTGCTATCGCACTTGTGAGCGTGAAAGATGGTGTAGCCATTTTCGACATGGGTCAAAACATGGTAGGCGTGCCCGAAGTATCGCTACCGGTGAAAAAGGGCCAAACCATAAAAATTCGTTTTTCTGAAGCGCTGCAAGGCGAGGAATTCTATGTTAAAAATTTACGCTCGGCCAAAAGTACCGATTGGTACATTCCTAACTCTGATGGCCTAATTACCTATCAACCAACATTTACGTTTCATGGCTACCGTTACGTAGAAGTGTCGGGTTACGACAATACAGCAACGGCAGCGCTGGATTGGGTTACAGGGAAGGTGCTTCATTCTGATTTCGATGTATATGACAATTTTTCCAGCAACCATAGCAAACTTAATAAGTTATCAAGCAACGTGTCGTGGGGGCTAAGGGGTAACTTTCTTGATATTCCAACCGACTGTCCGCAGCGCGATGAGCGGTTAGGCTGGACGGGGGACGCTCAAGTTTTTGTACGCACATCTTTATACAAAGCAGACGTTTACGCATTCTGGGCATCATGGCTAGAGAGCATGCGAGAAGAGCAGGGCATTGACGGAATGATCCCCAAATTTGTGCCGTTTCGCCCGTTTCTTACTGAGGGAACCGCCGCTGCCTGGGGTGATGCGGCAACCATAGTTCCATGGGAGTTATATCAGCATACAGGTGATTTAACGATCCTTTCGGAAAATTACTCAATGATGAAGCGGTGGGTAAAATTCACCGAGTTTAATAGTTTTGATTATATTTCAAATATCGGCACGTACGGTGACTGGCTACAGCCTTTTACAGAAAACGGGCGTGCATCAGGTGACACGCACCCAGATTTGATAGCTACAGCCTATTACGCGCGCTCGGTCGACATTTTGGCCAAAACTGCACAGGCGCTAGGCTATGAATCTGACGCTCATCAATATCGACGATTATTTAATAACATTAAGCAAAAATTCAGAACGTTCTTTTTTGATGATGCCCTTAACGTTGTAAGCACAACGACTAAGCAAATTAAGAGAGAAAAAGGGAAACGGCTTAAATCACCAAAAACTGTTGAACTTAACCTCAAAACTACTCAAACAAGTTATTTACTGCCGCTGGCGTTTGGTTTGTTTTCCGAGGACCAACAAGCCACTGCAGTTGAGAAGTTATTAGACTTGCTAGAGAAAAGCGATCGGCATTTACGTACCGGTTTTCTCGGTACGCCTATGCTCCACCAAGTGCTTCAGCAATATGGCCATAGCGAATTGATGTACGATATTTTGCTTAAGGAAACCTATCCGTCGTGGTTCTACTCAATTAACAATGGTGCAACGACCACTTGGGAGCGATGGAACTCTTACTCCATTGAAGACGGTTTTAATAAAGCTAATATGAATTCACTAAACCACTATGCTTACGGTGCCGTGGCTGAGTGGTTTTATACAGGTATGCTTGGAATTAGAACACTAGAGCCAGGGTTCAAAACCTTTCAAATCAATCCGCAGTTCACGAGTAAGCTGAATAACTTACAGGGCACTGTGCCAACTATAAATGGCGATATTAGCGTGGCTTGGTCTATTGCCGCCAATCAATTATCAATGAGTATCACTGTACCCAAAAACACCCGAGCTGAATTGAAACTTCCGTCTATTGAGAAGCTAACACTGACCCGAGATGGTAAGGCGTTGGCAGATACGGACTTATGGCTTGAGCCAGGTTCTTATCTTGTTTCGGGCGAAATTACGATATCAAAGTAACGTGCTTATGTTTCGTCAATCATGCCTATGTAAAAGCTTTAATGGATACAATTTATGCGCACAAAAGAAATAATAATTGCTAGCATTATGCTACTCGGCTCGGTTTTACCTCATTCTGCGCTTGCCGTTGAGTGGACAGCAGAGTGGATTTGGGCAAAAGAACGTTTTACCGATCCAAATACTTGGATGGCATTTCGTAAGGAAATTAGCCTAGACGAAAAGCCTCAAGAAAGCTTTGCTTACATCAGCGCAGATACCAAATATTGGTTGTGGATTAATGGTGAACTTGTGGTCTTCGAGGGAAGTTACACCGGGGGGCCGTCCCCGGTAACACCTGCGCCACGCACTGATTTCTTTCCTATTGCATCTAACAAATACTATGACAAAGTTGATATCAGCCAATACCTCACTGAAGGCACCAATACTATTGCGGCATTGGTATGGTATTACGGTGACAACGGGCAAAAGGGCACCCATATCTCGTCTAACAAAGGGGGCTTTATCTTTCAGGCAGAAGTGGGCGATACCCAAGTTATTTCTAATGACTCATGGAAAGTAAGCCCACACCCAGCTTACGCCACGAAAGTGACAAAGCAATCTCCGTATCGCGTGGCTGCATGGAACATTAACTATGATGCCAGAAATAGCATGGGAGATTGGACGGATAGTGCTTGGTATATGCCAGGCTATGACGATACGTCATGGCAACAAGCAAAAAGCCTGCACCGCCCACCGCGCGCGCCTTTTAATGCACTATCCCCGAGTGAAATCCCAATTCTTAACAACTATGGATTAGCTTACTGCGAGAACTATCCAGCCAGCAAGTTTCCCTTTGTGAGTAACGGCGAAACCATTAAATGTGTGCTTGATTTTAATAAAAATGTGACGCCCTATTTTGATATAGAGGCGGAACAAGGCCAAACCGTACATATCGATTCGAATATGCGACTTAACACCATAGAGACCGAGTACACGACAAAAGAAGGTCGGCAGCAGTTTGAGTCGTATTCATGGTTTAACGCCCGCACCATAGAATATAGCTTTCCAAAAGGTGTGACAGTGCATGGCTTAAAATACCGCTGGACTGGGGTTGGCTCAACGCCTGGACATTTTGAAGCAGACGATACTTGGTTTACGCGTATTTGGCAGATGGCTGAAAATACCTTGTACATTTGTGCCCGCGATAACTTTATGGATACCCCTGACAGAGAACGTGGTTTATGGATTGGCGATGTAGCTGACCAAGCAAGCTACCTATTTTATTCAATGGATAAACCTGGCCGAGACTTACTTAAAAAGGCGATTAAAGTAACACTTGCCTTCAGCGATAGTGAAACCGGTATTTTCGCAGGTTTAGGGCCTGGTCGATTTAGAGAATTGCCCGCACAGAGTTTACAGTTTATTGAGCAAGGAATTTGGCACTACTACTATAATACCGGCGATCGTGAGACGCTTGAGTTTGCCTATCCTTATGTGCATAAGTACCTCACATTGTGGGGCACCCGTGAAAACGGCCTCGCCACGTTTAGAAGTGGTGCCTGGAAATGGACAGACTGGGGACCACAAGACACCATAGATTATGACGTTATTCAAAATGCACTGTATTACAGTGCGCTGGTATCTGCGCGCAAGATGGCCAGGGCGATAGGTAACGATACTCACCTTAGTTTCTATGATAGCCGCATTGCCGCGCTAAAAAACGCGTTTAGGGCTACATTTTGGCAAAACGGCTTTTACAGCAGTAACCCCCAACAGTTTAAAGATGACCGAGCTAATGCGGTTGCAATCTTGTTCGGTTTAGCCGAGGAGTCGCAATACAACTCAATAGTCGACAACGTATTAGTCCCCAATCACTTTGCCAGCCCGCATTTTGAATGGATGGTTTATAACGCCATGGCGAAGGCCGGGCGTTACGATGAAGCACTGTCTAGAATGAAAGAACGTTATGGCAAGCAGGTAGCTAACCCAGTTAGATCTACGTTAACCGAATACATGAACGGCGGAGGTACTGAAAATCATGCATGGAACGCACCTAGCACGGTACTGAGCAAATATATTGCCGGCATAGCGCCAACTTCTGTGGCCTGGAAGACATATCAGATTATGCCTAACATGGCGCACATGAAGCGCATTGAACAACGCGTGCCTAGCGTGCAAGGCGATATTGATTTTGTAATCAGCCGCACCTTAGAAAACCTTACGCTTGAACTTACCTCCCCAGTTAATACAGTGGCCTTAGTCGGAGTGCCTAAAAAATATTTTGATATCAGCAAAATATCCATTAACGGCAAAGTAGTGTGGCAAAACGGGCAAGCTAGAAACAATGTGAGCGGTGTGAAGTTTGTGTCAGAGACATCAAAATACATCAATTTTGAAGTTGACCCAGGCATCTGGGAAATAAACGCAACTTAAGTTTTAGAGGTAGAAATGAGATTAATATTTACATACTTAGCTGCGCTTATGCTTGTGTTTCCAGGTTTATTATTCAGCGTAATGTCTTATGCCAGTCAATCTGAGCAACCTCCTAACATTGTGGTGTTCTTGATTGATGATCTTCGACCTGACTTGGGTGTTTATGGTCACAATAAGGTGCATAGCCCCAATATCGATCAGCTGGCCGGCGAGGGCGTGAAGTTTACTCGGGCCTATGCGCAACAAGCGATATGCGGCCCTTCTCGGGTAAGCATTATGACAGGCTTGAGACCAGAGACTACGGGCCTGTATACCATTAGAAAAAATGGGCGACTTAGACCTAATCAGCCAAATGTGGTGTCGATGCCCCAATTGTTTAAAGCTAATGGCTACAAAACCATTAGTATTGGTAAGGTTTACCACAGTACTGTCGACGATGCAGAAAGCTGGTCTACTCATATTAAAAAGCTCGATAATTTTTACGCCATTGACGGTAATAAAGAGAAACGATTTGCTTATGAGGCTGGTGAAGTAGAAGACGACTTTTATAAAGATGGAAAAGTAGCCAGCGATGCCATACGTGCGTTAAAAGAGCTAAAAGACGAAAAGTTTTTAATGTTCGTTGGCCTCAGTAAGCCGCATTTGCCTTTTAACGCCCCCAAACGTTATTGGGACCTCTATGACAGCGACGAGTTTGCTGTGCCAAGTCGAAATAAGCCAAAGGACATGTATCGCCTTGCGCTCACAAACTGGGGCGAGCTTCGAATGTATGGCGGTATTCCCAAAGAAGGCGACGTTGAGGATGAACTTACCAAAAAGCTCAAGCATGGATATTACGCATCGGTAAGCTACATGGACGCGCAAATGGGCAGAGTAATGCAGGCACTTAACGAAATGGACCTGCGAGAAAATACCATGGTTGTGTTGATGAGCGATCATGGTTACAAGCTTGGTGAGTACGGTGCGTGGAACAAGCATACCAATATGGAGCTAGATACTCGGGTACCTTTGATTGTCAGTCGAGAGCTTTCTCACAGCGCGCGTGTAGCGAATCGAACCTCGTCTGCACTAGTTGAAAATATCGATATTTTCCCGACACTCGCCGAGGCTGCAGGCCTCACTATGCCTGAAGTAGATGGCGAAAGTATGCTGTCTCTTATCGACAATCCCGACCATTCATTCAAACAGGCTGCCTATAGCTTGTTTAATCGCGGCAAGATTATGGGCGTAACAGTAACAGACGGGCAGTGGCGATATACACAATGGCGAGATGCGGCCACGCAGGAAATAAAGTTTACAGAATTATATAATCACACAGTGTCTGAAATTGCACGGGTTAATGAGTCTGGAAAACACGCTTTGCAAAAAATAGAAGAAAAGTTACGTAAACTTCTGCATGCAAAATTCCCCCTTGATGCTCCCTCTTTTTACCAACAGCGAAACGTCAATAACAAGCAAATGCCGGTCACACTGGTTTCAGATTTTACAGATAATCATGCTCAAATAGGTGAAGTATATGATTTTTTCGACGTTGCGGTGAGAACAGAAAGAGGCAGCCCAAAATCTATACCCGCGACGTTCGGACGTAGGCCTAAGGTAAATACAGTTAGATTGTTAGGGGGTTGGTTTAATCAGGATTTATCGGGCGATACCTATTTATGGGACGGTGAGCAGTATATCTATAACTTTGAGGCTGCATTCGCCAAGCTTGATAGTTGGTTAAAGGGCGACTGGGATATATTTCAGATCGTATTAGATAATCCACCCTGGGCCTTTCAGCGTGGCTATAAATTTGTAGAAGAGCCCGATGGTGAGCACTATTTATTGAAAGACAAAGTGGGCGTGTATGGAAATGGGCTACCGCCGAACGATGCAACAGCATGGAACAATTACATTCGCGCCTTTATTACCGAACTGGTTGAACGTTATGGCAAAGAACGAGTGCTTAAATGGCGATTTAGAGTGGGATCTGAAATAGATACCCGGCCCCAGCACTGGGCGGCCACGCGAGAGGAATTTTTTGATCACTACCGCAATACAGTAGCAGCAATTAAGACTGTGCTACCTAGTGCAAAGGTAGGCGCTCACTTCAGAGAAGCCTCTCATAAAAGCCGGTATATTGATTACAGTGGTAACAAAGAAGATGCCTATGCACCGCATTTTGTCTCCTGGGCAAAAGAAAATAACGTGCCCTATGACTTCTTAGCGATTTCTTACTACCCCCATATAACCCATCCTCACGAAATGGATATGGAAAGGGTTTATGCTAATCAGATAGCACCTATTTTGGAGCATGCAGATTATAACCCGGAAGCTAGCTTTGAAATTCATGAGTATAAATTCATTGTGAAAATGAAGCGGGCAGGTTTTGTGAGTGTGGCGACTTCACATAATTCAGCATTTTTTGCCATGCTCGGTAAAATGATGCTAACCCACAACATTAAAGAAGTTTTTCAGTGGGGTAACGTTCAAGAAGGGTCTTACAGTCCTGAAGCAATGACACAGCTAGCACTGTTTTCAATGGTGGGTAACACGCTCTACGAAAATACCTCAAGTGTTTCTAAAACGCTTAAGGGAAACACGGTGAACGGAATATTTACGAAAAGAGAAGCTGATGAGGGAATTGACGTGCTTACCTTCAGCTTTAATAACGAAAACATGGAAGCTCTCGAACCAGAATTACTTCAAATACATGTTCGTGTTGATAAACCTGCTGGCACTCAGTTTCAATATCGCATGGCACAAATTGATAGCGAAACAAATATTGAGCAGCAATTCTTCAATGACTTTCCTAAAGCCATGATTATCGAGAGTGAAGGCGGGTGGCGAAAAGCCGATGCTCATCCTACAGCATCTGTTCGCGATGCGTTAAACCAAACAGGGCAGGACACGTTTCGTGTGCATAGAGAAAAATATGGAAAAGTGACCTCCTTGAAATGGAGTGGCTGGATTGAGGGACGCACTCAACAAGCAAGCAGTGAAACGTCGACAGTGTCAATTGAAGCGTCTATTCCTTCTTTCTCCGTGCAGAAGTACGAAGTGCGATGGGTGAAGGAATAAATAAATATAAGAATCGTGTCGCACGTTTTACGCACGGTATTATGGAAATGTTAACAGCTTCTCAATCAGTACAAATAAAGCAGCAAGTTTAAGAGTTGTTAGGGAAGGGCTTGTAGTTTGAAATGGCTAAACTGGGCTAGATAGCATGTAAAGGTTGCCGTATTTTCTTTAGAAAGCATTTTTTTGGATTACTAATGACCTAATATGATTGTTTTTGATGAAATTGGGTGGGTTATTGTTTATCCTGTAAAACTAAATTAGTTACAACGGTATGTATTGGATGAACAAAAAACAGCAAACTATTACCTCCATTTTAGCGGCTTGCATTTTATCTGCTTGCAGCGCGACAGATGAGCAAGCCAGCGCTCCGGTAGTAAAAGAAACAGTACCTAACACAGTCACTTATTCAAAGAAAATTGATTGGCCGGAAAATAATGCTAAGTTTTGTGCAGCAGTATTAGATCACGCGACGATTCAGTACGACGGTTTTAGAAAAGCTTATACCGACACTAAAAATGTGCCCAGATCGTATAGCCAAGGACAAGCAAGGCTAGAACCAATGCTAGGTTGGACTACCGGTTTTGTTGCTGGGAGTTTTTGGAATTTATATGAACATAATCAAAATCAAAGTTGGTTAGACACGGCAACTGAATGGACAACTGCGCTAGAGAAGAATCAATACAATCGCAAAACCCATGATATTGGTTTTATCATCTATGACAGCTTTGGAAATGGGCTGCGATTAACCGACAATAAAGAGTACGAGGCGGTTATTGTAAATGCGGCTAAAACCTTGATGGAACGTTACAACCCTAAAATTGGTGTTACCTATTCTTGGAGTTGGGGAACATGGGAATTTCCGGTTATTATCGACAACATGATGAATCTAGAGTTGTTGTATCGCGCATCTGAAATAACTGGTGACCCAGTTTACCGCGATGCTGCTATCAGCCATGCAACTATCACGATGGAACACCATTTCCGTGATGACTACAGTTCATTTCACTTAGTTAATTACGACAGAGAAACGGGTAAGCCTAACTGGAAACAAACATTCCAAGGTATTGCTGACGATTCGTCGTGGTCTCGGGGACAAGGTTGGGGACTGTATGGTTACACCATGTCATATCGATTTACTCAAGATGAAAAGTTCTTAGAACATGCAAAGGGTATCGCAAACTATATTTTAAGCCACCCGAATATGCCTGATGATTTAGTGCCTTATTTTGACTACGATGCGCCAAAACACGAGGGAACAACGTTGTACCGAGATTCGTCGGCAGCGTCGTTGGTTGCAAGTGCGTTGCTTGAGCTATCAACGTTTGTTGAAGGAGCCGAGTCAGAGCGTTATTACGATGCTGCTATGAAAATGCTGCGGACACTATCGTCACCAGCCTATCTTGCCAATATAGGTGAAAACGGCCACTTCTTGTTGAAACAGGCAACGGGTAATTTTCCTGCCAATGATGAGTTAAATTCAGCATTAAATTATGGAGATTACTATTACCTTCAGGCATTGAACCGCTGTAAGGCAATTTAACGCTACTGCTTTTAAGAGTGCTACTTAACCCGTGCTCTTTGCACGGGTTGTGTAATAAAGCTCGCGTAGTTTGTGCAAGTCGTTACTCAATCTATCAGACCTGATTAAAGATTTTGTTACTTCAAATTTGGCTTGTCAGTAAATATTATAAATATCTCTAAAGCTTTTCACGCCAATATCTTTCAAACACTGTGGGCAGTAACCCTTTTTGTATGGACTAAAAAGATTGTTCGGGCTACTTTCGAATGGATAGTGCCTGACGTCATGGCATTGAACAATTATTTTATCACTGCTGCATATCTCACCCTTTGTTCGGTTATCAACTTTGCTTTTGATACTAACGGGTTTTATCGATTCAAACCCAATCATGTCGGTAATATGTGCTGCACGCAGTTTTAGACGTGCAAACAATTGCTCTATATGTTTTTATTACCCGGAGTTGTTTTCCCCCTCGATAACGGCGCAACATAGGCAATATGCAAAAGTTGACGGATCGTTTTTCTCTGACTTTTGAAATAGCTTATCTAGAGAGTCAAAATACACGGGGTGCTCAATGCTGTGCATACCAATGATAGTGACTTCATTACATTGGAAAGGAATTTGGCCTTTAGACTTTATCCCATCTATAACAGATGCGTTTGGATGAAAGTTTCGCATGCGATGGATATGAACCTTCTCGTCATAAGTCTTGCCTGGCGGCAAGGGATAACAAATGTCAAAATAATGTCCAATGTGGACTACAACCGCCGTCTACGTTAATGACTGCTGCTAGCTCATAGCTGCCTATCAGGTGAACTTTATACGTCTATTAGAAAGCAAATAGAAGAATGCTAATCATGCATAGCCCCCTAATGAAATACTCTCTACAAAAACGAGTACATAACTCCCAAGTCCCATCTTCACCGCGGTCTCCGCCGTAACATTACCTAAAGCTGGCAAAGGAATGTTTCTGTACCAAGAGCATGCCTGATAAGGCCCCCCAGCCCAGGTACTAACGAGCATTATTACCTCTACAGCGTTGTGGAGTTTGGTTTGAATACTTATATTGCATCCTATCTTCTCATCTTTGAGCGATGTTTCTGAAACACCGAGGAGATCAGCTAACTCATCAAGCGAAAGACCGATTACTCTTGCTACATTTATCGGTATTATCTCGTTTTTATCATTGGATACTACTTCGAGTAAATTCATGTTGGTGTCTCCTATAAGAAGTAAAAATGGCGCTTAGGGCTGAAGTCATTTGTAAGCGAGCAATTCGACGAAGGTTATTCACAATAATCACAACATCATTGCCAAATAAATACTCGCCACTTTCAGTGGCCACGTGAGTATCTTCACTAAACGGATAAAATAGGGCTCTCTATTTAAATTTCTCACTTGACCTGCAAATAGAACCGGTGAAGTCAGCTCTCCTGAACGACCAATACCATATCTTGATACTATTTCTACTTTAGCGGCTCCTAACGTTTTGGGAACATGAGAGTCACAAGATGTCTTATCGGAAGAGAGAATGGAGTCAACTGGAAATACTTTTGACTAAGAAGTTAAAACTGGCTCATATATTAAGCCTGTTATGATATGAGGGAGCTTATATAGTTGGTCACTAGTACCAGAGCTTTGGCTTACAAAATAGCGCTTTGAGGTGTGAGAAAAACATAGCCGTTCTCCATCAATTATCTTTTGATGTTGTTTGACAATTTCACAACACAAGTCCATACCAGCTTCCTTTTCCGTCTTACATCGCTCAATCCACGTTAGTTAAGTGAAGTATTTTTACTTACACTCGCCGTTCGCATTCCAAGTTTTATAATCAACTCAAAAAGTAATAGTAGATTATAAAACCACTTGCCTACTCAAAGCCCTAAAATGAAATGATTGACACTATTATCATAATGATAAAAAAATCAATTAAATCATTCACTTGCTTTTATTTTTAACCTTTATTGTTGGAGATTGCAACTATAAAATATTTGCAACTTTGAGAGTGACGGAAAAAACATTTTTAACGCAAAATTGACTTCACAGGCTGGGGCGGTCACGACGATTAATTGAAAAAAATTATTAGCCGTAAAAAATATTATCGCTCCATAAATATGAGTGTGCAAAGATGACAAGAAGAGAAAGTTCTCTCTCTAGTTCATGTATAAATGATTCCGAGGCCTTTAAGATAGGGCGCAATATTCTTGAGAAATGGGGGTGTTTCGGTGGACGTAAATATGTCAATTAGGGTATTTCTAAGAACACGTTCAATAGCTATTGGGCAGGTTCATGCAGCTTAGTTGTAGGCGATGAGTAGCGTGAGCGAGTAAGTTTTGTAGTTAATATTTCTTACGTACTCAGATCAGTATTGACCAACTCTGAGAACGTATATGGCTTCATGGGATTGATAAATAACAACCCGTTTTTCGATGGTAGAAGCTCTTTGTCTACAATAGGAGCTGTAACTTCAATTCTTGGTATGAGGTGTGGAAGCGAACCAAACCAATAGCGTGGGAAACTGATTCAGTTACTTATAAAAAGATGAAATTTTTCTAATTCGACCTAAATGGGAGTACTTAATTGATACCCTTGAGTGCTTTATCAGTTCAGCGATTTGATGGTATTAAGGGCCCTATTAGCTTCGTTTCTGAAGCAATTATTAGGCTTAGTTGTAGTTCTTTTTTAACTGAACGAACCATGGGTACTCTGCTTCTACAGTTGTTTTCGAGATCTATTTCGCTACAAATTTGCTCATAAAATTCAAGGTTTTTGTAGTAGAGTTTGTTGTTCTATCTCTTACTTTTATTTAAATTTAACTCATTCTAAAGTCAATTAATAAAGATCATCTAATCCCTATACGTACTAAAGATTAGTTGGCTAGAGCACGAATTCGATAAGTCAGTAAAGGCTTAATATGAACGTCTTCCGATAGAAATATTTAGTGAATTTATAGATATTGTATAGCAATATTTTCAATGTAAAGTTGTAGCAATTCAGCGAAAGTTGTACAGATTATTTAGCTCGTTTCGAGCAAGGGCAGGAAGAAAATCACTTACTAAAAAAGTACATATTACTGTAATTGATGTGCTTTTATCTGGTGGGGGCGATGCTTATTTCTATCAATTATAGACGGAGAATGACTCAATATTTCAAAGCACGGGGCTAGACATTAAGCTATTTTCTTTTAATATAATTTTTAGTATAAAATTCATAATCCAGAAAGAATTATGTGTGAAAATAAGCTTTGTTTTCGATTTATTAAACGAAATTTACAAGTGTATTTTAGACAGGTGAATCGTGATTTTGGAGTGCCATTTAGGCTCCAAAAACCCTATATTTCATCGTCAATATGATTCAAATGCCAGCAACGCATTATCTAACAATTTTAGACTGTTCTGCCTAAACTTAATCTGTTAAGAATTCAGATACTTCAAACTATGCGGCAATATTTAACTGGTTGATTTATGAGCTGGTTGTTTTTTTCACCTAATGCGTTACCACTGAATCCGACAATATGAAGATTTTAATCCTCCTCCCCCCGTTACCACTGAAATTTTATCTTCAGTGGTAACGCATTGGTTCAATTAAGTGGTAACGCATAAAAAAATTAAGTGGTAACGCATTTCTCATCACCATATCAAGCTACTTAGTAAGCAATAAAACTACTTTCAAATTCTAATTAATGAATTTTTTATTCAAACTCAGGAAACCATTCTCGGCTTCATTGAGCTAAATTTTTTCAAGTGATTTTAAGGTATTTTTTTATATACTGAATTCTCACTAAGCGATATTGATTTATTTAAAAAATTGTCACAATATTCAAGAAGGATCTCAACCAAATTTTGCAGGAAAAATGTGAAGGAAAAAGAAAAAATTGCATTGTTTATTGATGCCGATAATGCGCCAGCAAAAAAGATAGAAACTATACTTTCTGAATTAGCTAGATACGGTGTAGTAAATATTCGTAAAGCATATGGAAATTGGAAGAGCCCGAATATAAAAGCGTGGGAAGAGGTACTTCATGAATTTGCCATTCAGCCTATACAGCAATTTGACTTAACAAAAGGTAAAAATGCTACTGATATTGCACTTGTAATTGATGCTATGGATGTTTTATATACTAAGGACATCGACTCGATATGCTTAGTATCATCTGATTGTGATTTCACGCCACTTGTTACTAGAGCATTGGCTGATGGGAAATTTGTGATTGGCTTTGGTGAACGAAAAGCGCCAAATGCATTTGTTAATAGCTGCTCGAAATTTTTGTATTTGGATGAAGAAACGAATGACGAAAAGCCGATTAAGAAAATAAGGCCGAATATGAAGAGAGACACCAAACTTATGAATATGTTGCGACAAGCTATAGATGCATCGGAAGACGATGAAGGTTGGGCGAATTTAGGGGCTGTTGGGAAACACATTTCTAATCATACATCGTTTGACCCTCGGAATTATGGGTTCAAAAAGATCAAAGATTTATTTATGGCAATTGACCTATTTGAAGTGACGACTAAAAATGGTGGTGGTACTTATGTGAGAGATAAGCGAAAAGCACGGGGGTGATTAACTGCTGTTTACTGTTCAAAGTGTCGAAATATTGGAAAGCATTACAAATCTCACGAACGACCGCTCACCCTAGAATGTCGCTACTGTTCACATTGCCTAATATGGTGCTTACCACCTTTTGAAAGCCGTAAATCGATACCGCCGTCAGCTCTACCTACTTTGTTCTCTTCTACTGAAAAAACTTTTCGTCCTCAACAAAAATACCTGTAGATATAAACTACGCCCATCGCCTGTACCTTCCGCGTCTTTCAGGAAGTAGTAAGCCTTGTTGTCTTTAAAAAAGACCACGGCTTTATCGAATACCGGACCTCGCTTGTGTTCGTAGATAGTAGTGAAGGTTTCTGAGTTGTCCTCAGCCTTAGCGATTGCCACACGGCCATTTTTCAACCCAGTAAGATAGACATCATCCCCGTTACTAAACAGTTGCCCACCAAACGGTACCTGAACGGTAGTGAAGTCCTTTTGCCCGAATTTGCGGAATGTGTGCAGGTTTATCTCTTCATTGAATTCAAGGTCTACTACTTTACTTATGAAGTGCTCATCGCCACTGTTTGTCACTGTGAAGTCAAATCCGTGAACAATGGAAACGTGGTTCTTTTTCTTTGTTTTAGCCCAGTCTCCAGGCTCCTCAATTTGGATGTGCTCAGAAATAGCTAATGGAATTTCAATTGGTTCAGCGTTCGCATTTTTCCAATCCGAGACACCATGAGGATCTTCAGAATAAGCGTAGTAGATACCGTTTTGATAAAGGTATTTATCTGACGTGTTTTTAGATCGTCGCTGAAACGCTATGCGAAACTTACCGCCGGTGTACTTGAAGTCACCGTACAACCCCCAGTTGTATTCGCTACCATGCTCTGAAGCTAAAACCTGGTTGAAGTCATAATATCCATGCCACTTTTTGCCATCGTATCGGGCAAAAAGCATTTTCCCATTTGCTGAAAACCCGTAGCGCATTTTCATAAACAAATCTCCATCCTTTCCTGTGAAAAAAGCAGGGTAGGTAAGAAGTTTTGTCGTATCGATGTCGTCTATGCCATCGAAGGCTAAATGCTTGTAGTGACCAGCACTGGAGTTGACAAATTGTGCCAAAGTAAACTTGTCGTCTGGCACTGAAGCCGCGCCTTCTAAAGAGTAAGAATAACGAAGATAGTCTTGAGAGAACGCTTCCACTCTGCCGTTGCGATGCATGTCGTAAAGCAAGTGAATCGTATCGTTTACGGGGCTTATGCCCACCGCAATAGTATTGTGCGTCTCACCTAACCACCATTTGCCTCTAAACCCTGTGTGCTGGTGGGGAAACTGAATGGTTTTAAGCACACCGGTTTTAGTATTCAGGCGTGAAAGCATGACATGTCGGTTGTTTTTGCCGCCCTTATACCACGTCATAAATACAAAATGCTTGTATACCTTTATGCAGTCACCGTGAGGGGATAGTGCATTGCCAAAAATATAATCGTAGCCATCTGGATTATTGTCAGTATGAGAGCCTTTAACTTTATTTCCGTTGAAAAAAAGCGCGTTGGGGGTCACTAGCACTTCCGTTTCTAATCCTACTGATGCATGGGCACTGAAATTGATTGATAAGCAACATAAGAGAGATAGCGAAACAAGATTGCTCTTAAACAAAATACCTAAATTTTGTATTTTTTTAGCTGAATATAGTAACAATTTCGAACCCTCTTATTTGAGTTTGCGCACGTTTTACACCCAATAATTTAGCGACATCTGGTTTAATATCAGCCCATCTGGAAAGTTTTTTTTGACAGTATTATGACTGTATTTGGTTATTATTGAGTGAAAATGGTTTTAAATAAATGTACACTGGTTGTAAGTGTATAGCGAGTAAATCCGATGAAATTAAATCTAAAAGTGAGTGGTGTAGCCCGTCAATTAACAACGTTAGCAAAAACTGTGGCGGCGCTCTCAGTGTTAACAGCCTGTGCTTCGAGCAATACCGCGACGGTATCCTCAGCCATGAGCAAAGCTAATGGGGTTTTTTTAGAAAGCCAGACAAAAATAACCAATGGCGCGCTTCATTTTGATGGCAAAAAGCTTAACCACAACACCTTTGAGAAGCCTTCCCTGGGGCCAGAGTATGATTATTTCTTTGGCAAGAATATTTCAGCTCACGGCGATGCCGTCAAACCCTATAAACACTACGTTTTCATGACGTGGTATAAGGGCGGAAAAGAACAGCGCAATGTTATGCTTTCTAGGTTTAACACAAAAACTGGCGTTGTAAAAACTATCCAGTTTCCCCATCGACACACAGGCTTTCGAGGAAATCCATTAGTAGGGGAGTCACACAACACCATAGGTTTAGCCGTGAGCCCTAAAAATGGCACCATTCATATGGTTTACGACATGCATGCCTATGTTGACGATGATGAGAGCGGCCGATTTAAAGGGCGGTTTGTTGATGACTTTTTCCGCTACTCTTTTTCCGTGCCTGGTGCTGCGGATGTACCGGATGACGAATTTACACTAGAAAAGTTTGTTAAAGACACCAGTGAAGTGAGTCAGGGGACTGATGATTACAAGCACTTGACCATGACAGGGAATTTAGAAGACAAAGATAATTTCTCTGCACTAACCTATCCCAAATTTTACAAGAGCAAAGAAGGCGAACTCTTGCATTACATGCGATGGGGCGGCAACAACAACGGCGCTTATTATTTCAATAAATACGATGCGCAAAAACAAGTGTGGACTCGCTTTACACCTTTTAATCACAAAGACCAAAAAACTCATGGCAATGCTTACAACTGGGGTTTATATGGTCAGATGAAGTATATAAACGGTAAGTTGCGCGTAGGGTTTCAACAGCGTAGCGCGAATAATAATGACCGTTATAAGTACCAAAATGGCGTTTACTACGCATACTCTGATCACCCAGATGGTTTAGGAGATTGGAAAAATGTAGATGGTGAAAACATGACATGGCCGTTGGTTGACTCTGATGAAATTAAGATCTTTGAGCCGGGCGATTACATTGATCACCAAGAACCCAATTCTGTTCATATAGTTCGAGGGTTCGATTGGACGGTTACTGAAAACGAAGACCTTCATTTTATTACTCACGTTAGGTCTACAAATACCAAGCGAAGTGATTACAAAGAGGTGTCGATACACGCCTTTAAACCAGCCAACGCTAAAGACTTCACGGTTACGACTGACTTTACTGGTGCCGACTCTATCTATACATCGGGTGATAGTATTTTCATTATTGGGCTTAAGAATGGCTACCCGTTTGTTGAAAAAGCGAAAGGTGGTACGAACGATTTTGAAGTGGTTTATCAGCAAGCCGCGGGTGTAAAGTTTGACCACGGCACTATTCACATTGAAAACGGAAAAGCCTATTACTATTTGATGGAGAAGGGCGCTGGAAACTCGCTACCGCTTCATCTACAAGTTATTGATTTGGGTGTTTCTAGGTAATTTGAAGCTTAATCAATTTGCCATGGTATTACCTAGAATAGTGTAGCGCCGCGAACGTTACACTAACGGAGAATCAGTATGAGTTGCTTTAAAAAATGCTTGGCCGCTTTATTGGCGGGTGCTTTGAGCTTCAATAGTTTTGCTGTGAATGTGTTAAAAGCTAATACAGAATTCAAAAAAGGAAATCACGCGGTTGCTTTACCTTTATATGAAGAAGGCGCGAAGCTTGGTAATGCTCATGCTCAGTATCAATTAGGCATTATGCATTTAAAAGGTCTAGGCGTTGAATCTAATACCGCTTCGTCTCTCATTTACTTGTCACTGGCGGCCGATCAGCGCTACCACAATGCGCAAAGTATCATCGCTCAAATACGCTCATCATTAGACGAACATGACCTGTCCCTTCTTGATAGCACTATAGAGGAAGAGCGAGTTGTTCATCAAAACTATCAGATCCAATTTCTGCCTGAGCTGAATCAACACAACATTGATGAGACAGTAACGTTTGGCGGAGAGAATGCTTTAACGCAAAAAGTGTATTTTGAAGAGTTAGTAGAGTTTCAGAACTTTGATGACGAGCTAGAAAACTCTGGTGGTTTTGATGATTTTGGCGGCGGTGAATCATTAGATGTTGCAATTGTGGTGAACAACCCCGGCTTTATGGTGGTAGAAAATGATGTGGCTAGTGACGGCTCTGTGCGATACATACGCGAAATTCAAAAATCTGGCAACACAAGACGTTTTCTCGATGCATATAAGCTATTCCCACTAGGGGAACCTGAGTTTGGTGATAAGTCGATTGAATTCGTCCATCGCGCTTATTTGGGCGCGGCAGTTAACGATCAGTTTTATCTAAACAATAACTTGCCTAAATTATATAAAGAAACCCGACGAATTCTGCGAGCAGCGAAGAACAAACCTTCACTAGAAACACTGTATCAATATGCAATGGCGTTGGTTATATTCCCTTGGATGGAAAATGAGGATGGCGAGACTGAAAGCTTACTCAAGCAGCTTGCGGAGAAAGGGCACCCGGGAGCCATGTATGAGTATGGCTTGCAGCTATATATACAGCAAAAAGAAATATCAGAAGCCGTCAGATGGATAACCAACGCGAGTAAGTATGGCCTATCAAGGGCTGAGTATCGATTGGGTAAACTACTACAGACTAGTCCTTGGGTTGTGAGCGATGAAAAAAAAGCGCTTTTCTGGTTTGAGTCTGCTGCAGAAAAAGGTGATGAGGCTGCAAGCCTTCACGTAGCTAAAATAAAACTTACCGCTGCTGACAAAACTCTACGGGATGTTTCAGGTGCAATACAACATTTGGAAGACATTGCGAGCTCTCAAAACCTCAACCCTGAATACCAATACTTACTTTCTATATCCTACCGACTTCGTCCAGAGCGTGACTTTAAGAAATCAGTAACGCTATTAGAAAAAGCTATCTCTATGGGCATGCGGACTAATTGGGATACCTCTGAGTGGCAGGCACTGCTAGCTAGAATGCTACAAGGGAATATATCGGTAACAGATCTGTAAACTTAACAACATTCACGTCGAGCGGAAAGATAGTGTTGATGTTACACAGCGTGAATATGCCGCCGTAGACCAATAAATAAGAATGCGGCGGCATTGTGTCAGGGGCGGCCAATACAAAGCGACACTACTCAAAGCCGCCAAAAGCCCAATCTATTCAAGCGTAAACTGGTCGATATTAGGGCCGCTTTCACCTACTGTTCTAAATTCTATATGATTGGCACCTTTTACTAACGTGAAGCTTACAGCATGTTCGTCCCACTTACTGTCCCAACTCCCGGTAGGCTCAAATTCAACCATAGTCACCTTCTTATTGTTTATATAGATAGCGAGAGGTCGCTTCGAGCTTTTGTCGTTGTGCGTGTATCGGAAAACAGCAGTGTATACGCCCTCAGCTCCATCGTTTTCGTGGTACCAGTACATAGTGCCTTCTTCGTTATTAAAGGTTCCATAACCGCCACCGTGGACCCCGTGAGCGCCGCGCACTGCTGCGGCACCTTGGCCATATTCAGCGCCTTCGCCCTGTAATGATAAGCCGCGACCAATCCACATGTTGGCTGAGCTTTCATCGCCCCAAAAGAGGCCAACACCCTGTCCGAATTCTTGTTTCATTTGCAAGGCAAGTCGGCCATTGATAAAGACATTTGCGTACACCGTGTCACCATCGTTTACAGCGAAAGGCGTAAGATAAGGTTTCATTTTTTCTTCATTGGGGTTGTTCACGCTATAAAGAACGTCTACTTGTTGTGAGGCGATGTTCGCAGTGTCAGTAATGGCGATAGTTTGCACATCAATAGCCACTTTATTTGATAGCCTCAACGCTTCATCACCCACTATGGCGCCTATAGTGACGAATTCTTGAGCGTCTGGGTAAGTCACTTCAATAAACGCTCTATTTTTTCCCATAAATAAATGTCGATAATTAGATTTTACACGGTTGGTATGCTCGTAAGGAGAGCCATTTTCTAGCGCTTTTGCTTTCAAACCTTCGCTAAAATGGTAATAGGTTCTATGACTGCCATAGGGGTAAAAATTGTTGTCCTTATCTACGGTTTCAGTAGTGATTATTTTCGCAGTATTGAAACCATTCTCGGCGGCATAAGTGTCCATGCTGTGTCTCAGACGAACAGGGGAGTCAGCGGTTTTAATTTCTTTCTCTAGAACCTTTTTACCGTTCTTATAACCTACTGCCCGTATTGAGCCAGGTTTCCAAGGTACGAACCATTCTGCTTGCATCTCATCAGCTTGTTTTCCCGGTTTATCACGGCCAAGTGATTTGTCATTTAGAAACAATTCGACTTCATCAAGATTAGAGTAAACCCATACTGGCACCAATGTACCTTCTTCCATCGTTGGATGTGTCCAGCTAGGAAGAATATGTAATGAAGGTTCATCTAGCCATTGGCTTCGATAAAAATGGAAAAGGTCTTTTTTAAAGCCGGCTAAATCCAATGCGCCACCCATAAACGCAATATAAGGCCAGCCACCGTGTGCTAACCCAGCTTCTCCGTGGTAGTCAAAACCTGTCCAACGAAAATGCCCTGCGTGGTGAGGCAAGTCACGTGCAAGCTCCCAGTTTTTACGAGCATTAATCCGAACTGTTGCGTTATCGTAAGATGAGTTGAGGTGCTGTTTTTGATTCGACCATTTTTTGGGATCTTTCCAGTCGTAAAAGAATATCTCCTTTTCTGTGATATCAGGTAATTCGAAGGTATCGCTTTTGGGGCCGTCTCGCCACCATGTCTGAGTGCGATAATACCCTCGGGTCTGCCACGTGTGAGGTGCTTCCGTTGATATAAAAGGTCGGTCGAACCGTCGTTCGAAAAAGCTCTTGTTCTCTGAACCACCGTTAATACCTATTACATCTAGCCCTTCTTTATTGGTAGAGCCAGAGGTAACAAGTCGAGTTGGGTCATGCTTTTTCACTGCTGCCGCGAGCTCTGTAACAATGTCACCGTGCGTCTCATTACCTACACTGTAAATGATGATTGAAGGGTGATTTCTATTGCGTGTAACCCACTCGGTTAAGTCTTTCTCCCACCACTCATTGAAATGATATCGGCCGTAGTCGTGACGAGCTTTTTGTTTCCATCCGTCAAATACTTCATCCATCACCATTATGCCTAGCTCGTCACACAGCTCATAAAACATGGTGGGGTAGGGGTTGTGCCCGGTACGAATGGCGTTGACTCCCATTTCCTTTAGAAGGTTTAGTTTCCATCTTAGAAGTGGCTTCGTCCAAGCGCCTCCAACAGGCCCTCCTTCATAGTGTTCGGCCACGCCCTGAATCTTCACATTTTCGCCGTTTATCCAAAAGCCCGTATCTGTTTTCCATTCGATATCTCGAACGCCAAATTTTGCAGTTTGAGAGTCAATAACTTTTCCGTTATCTAAAATAGTTAGCGCTAACCTATACAGATAAGCATTATGCGGATTCCAGCGTTTAGCACCGAGCAAGTCGAAAGATAGCGCATACGCCGTCTTTTCATTTACGACTCTGCTCACGTTTTTAAGCGAGATGAGGTGCGTTAATATCTGTTTATTATCTTGATCGTATAGAGCGTACCGAAGCTCATACTCAGAAATATTCTGGGCGTTGTCATTTACTTCAAAGCTAACGGCGACCTCTGTTTCTTGGCCGACGCTGGGAGTATGGATAAATAACGAGTTATGTTTAACATGAACAGGGTTGAGGATTGCTAGTTTGACTGGTGCATAGATACCGCCTGGGTGATACCACCTGGCTGATGGTTGCAGTTCGTTATCTACTCGCAAGCTAATAACATTGTCTCCCTGCTTTAAATACTTGCTTAATTCATATTGAAAACTGATGTAACCATACGGTCTATTCCCAAGATGGTGCCCGTTAATCCACACCTCACTGTTCATATACACGCCATCGAACTGAAGCCAGATTTGTTTACCTTGCCAGCTTGCGTCATACGCGAAATGCTTTCTATACCAAGCCGTCTCGCCTCCGTGATAGCCACCTGACTGCCCTTGAGAACCCGACTTATTCACACCTTCCTCAAATATATAGTCATGAGGTACGTCTAGCTTTTTCAAACCGCTATCGTTGAAGTTTTCATTTTTATAGATTTCATTGTCATCAAGCTTAAACAGCCAGTCTTCATTGAAGCTTATGGTTTGCCTTGCTGCGTTTGCAGCAAATTCTTCGGCTGATAGTAGGGCGCTAGATAAGGTCAGAGCCAAAAGCAAAAAGCATGTTAGGCGGGTATTATTTGAAACATTGCGCGTCATTGTTATGGCCCTTGTTTAAGCTATATAGAAATTATGCTGCTACCTAAAATGCTTACTTAGCTTACCGAGGCGCTACATCTTGATAAGTCGCTTCAGTCGCATCAGTCATACGTATTTCGTCGAGATACAAATAATGGTCGCTCTTCATATCGCTCAGGTCACCATTAAAATACATCCCCCATGATGGGTAGATCCCTTTGTCATCGTTATAGCCAAATCGAATGTTGTGCTTATCCAGTACCTTTTTACCATCAATCCATAGTTCTAAAATTCCGGTGCTATCCTCTGAATAGTCAACTCTCGCACGAAGGACGAAATCGACCCAGCGGTCTAAATAATCTTGTTTACTTCCAGGAATTTCGAAACGGGTGGTGCCGTCACCTTGTCGCGTAGGGCTGAGTTCATACGGATCCCATTTCCAAGCGCCACGCATGCCCTCTGGCGTGAGTGTTAAGCTAAAAGGTGGATTGCGAGAGTGCTCTTTGAGGCGCTTATCTGCGCTTCCGTGAATTTGGAAAAATAACCAGTCGTTTGGTTCATCTTGCGTACCTTCGCTTGGGAAGTAGAAGCTGAAGCCGTACCATGCTTCGGCACCTAAAACTTTGCTGGTCTTAAAACCGTGAAACATCGCTTTTCTATCTACGTTATCTAACTTTTGAGGGTCTCCGTTATAAGAGGCGGGCGCTTTGTGCTTCCAATATAATTTCGCTGAGTAATCACCACTGCGTACAATATTCTGCTCCAGGGAAAACGCGGAGTTAGTTTGTAGCTGGTTAAACATGAAGTTTTTCGCAAGCGAATTGTCTAGCCCTGGTGTAAAGCCGCGAGGCGAGGCCGCATTCCAACCCCCATTTTCGAAAGATTCGTAAAACGATGGGGCTTCAGTAGAAGTCTTCGCACCGGCAGAGGTAACCTGACTCGGTGACTGAAACGCACCATCATGCCAAAGGTATAAACGTTGGGCGGCCCCTTTTTTAATATTTAAAATAACACCTTTGCTAAGTCCAGCATCATCTTTGATTGCTTCCATCTGTATACGCGCATTATCAAGTGCTAAATGCGCCTTAATGACTTTCCAGTTAGTACCGTTTTTACTTTCCACAGTGGAAAAATAAGTTGTGCCATCTGCGTCGCGATACACGGTAACAGCGGTGGGCTTACCTGATGGCTTACCTAACACTATCAAATCGAGGATATTAGAAATTGGCTTGTTTTCTTCATCTTTTAGCGTTCTGTTTACCGTATCTGGCATAGGTAAACTATGTTGCCATTGACCATTGGTAAAGGCTGCCATTCGCCACTCGCGGTAAGCTTTAGTGCGGGCCTCGTAAGCCACTGCTGGCTGACCACTTTCTAAAATGACTGGAGAAGTACCAAATGGCGTTTCCTCTCTATCTGTTGAATCGAACGCCAGCATTTTGTCGTTCGCCACATCAATTGTGATCGGAAGGTCAATGTTTTCACCTTGCGCGTTAAAGAATAGCCCGCTGGTTGTATCTAAACGCATGTAATAGGCGTTAATGCGGGCATAAGTCTCTTTATTGTGAACTTCTAGAAAGTTACATTCATGCCATAAAAAGCTAATGGCAATTTCAGTATCTGAAATCTTAAGTGGGTTTATATAAAACGTATCAACGTTAATGGGCTCATCTGATTGCGGGGTAGGCCAGGTAATTACGACAGGCGCTTCAAATTGCTTCGAGCCTGCTGGCATTTTATAGTATACCCACGGCGATTTATGCGTACCCGCTCGAGTGAAAAGGTAAATATCCCCGTTCCCCATTTTGTAGCTTTTGGTATAAGACGCAAAAGGAGATATATCGTCAACGTACTCAAACTCGCTAATATCATAGGGCTTTTTAGAGACAACATGCAGCATTCTACCGCCGGCATGAGGGGTATCTATCGACAATGGATTCAACCCGTCTTCTCTTTCGCCACCATGCCCTCCATAGACAATATGAAGGTAGCCGTTGCTATCCATTTCTATAATTGGGCGGCCGTGACTGTCTATCTTTCTATCTCCCTTTGATAGGGTACTTTCAGCGGCTTTGAAAGGCCCTTTCCATTCTTGGGTTACAACATTATAGCTGGCGACGTATGGGTCAGTTAACTTCCCTTGATAGGTGATATATAGCGTATCCCCATCAAGGTATTGCCATCCGCGATGAGGGTTTCCAGGCAAGTTTTCAGTAAAGTGACCGTCTGGTAATTTTAAAAGGTCATTAGGAGTCGCTTTCTTTGGACCTAAGTCTTCTTTTACTAATGGATAAATGTCTTCGAACTGGTTTTTGTCTCTGAACTCGTCATAAATTTGTTGATATTCCGGATACTGTCCATAGAGGTACTGATCAATTCGCCACTGCCAGTATTGTTTACTTGCGGGGTCCGAAGGTGCTATTTGTGCAGTTAAGGCTGAAAAAACGTTGTCGGTTTTAGAGTATTTGGCAATCAGAGCTGTTCTTTGGGTGTAGAAGTCATTTTCCGAAGTCGTTTTTTCGGGGCTCTGTGTTGGGGCGCAAGCCGCGGTTAAAAAGCTTAACGCCAGCCCCATAGCTACGCTTTTGAATAAACCAGTGCTTGGTAAGCGAGCTGTTGGGGTGTTCTTCTTAGTCTTCATTTTATTTTATCTCGATGAGAGTCATCATCGTTGCCCTATTCTTCTGTTTTAAAGACAGCGATGTTGAGTTATATTCAATCATATGTAATCACAATGTAACAAAAACAGTCGCCATGAATCAAAATCAATTTGTTTTTTTGTTAAAAAATGTCGTTACCTTATATTTTTTCATAGTAATTGCTTTTATTGCCACTCCGTTGAAAACGCTGGCGCAGTCTGCTTTAGAGTCGGACTTCGTTTCGCCTGCGCCATCATATCTTCCGAAAACGTGGATGCATGCGATGAACGGCAATATAAGTAAAGAAGGGTTTAACGAAGACTTTAAAGCTATGCGAGATGCCGGCATTGGTGGAGCAATTTTTTTTCATGTTCACAGGCGTAACAGACCATACTCATCGCACGGCCCTGTTCGATTCGGTACTGATGAGTTTTACGAGCACTTACTTCACGCTGCAGCTCAAGCCGACAAACAAGGTATTGAGTTTGGTATTCATAATTCAGACGGATGGACATCTAGCGGCGGCCCGTGGGTAACACCAGAGCAATCAATGAAGCGAATAACGTGGTCAGAGCTAACGGTAAGCGGTAATCAAACCTTAGTTCCCCCTCAACCTGGCTATGCGGAACAGCTTTATCGCGATGTTGCCGTAATCGCCATACCCAAAGATAAGTATGCTTTAGGTAATAGTTTTAGTAATGCTCAGGTTACTGCATCAGACACTAGCCTAGACGTTAGCGTTTTAAAAGATAGCGATTGGGACACAGAATTAACCTTTTCCAAAAATGAAGAAGACGCTTATTGGGTACAAGTAGAACTGGATGAGCCATCGACACTTAGAAGCCTGCAGATTGAAACCCCTAATCGACATGGTGATGCTTCTCTCTGGATATCTGATGACGGAGAGAATTTTCGCAGCGTTGTAGAAAAACTACGTAGGCCAAGAACTGGCGCTAGAATGTGGGCTTTCAGCCCGCAACTGGTTACTGATAAGAATGATGGTTTTAACGCCAAGTATTTTCGCGTTGTATTTGACAAACCTATCGCAATCAAACGTTTTGACTTGTGGTCAACGCCGCGCATAAACCATTGGCTTTCAATGAACTCGATGGAGCGAGGAAAACTTAGCTTAACACCGAGCATAGCGCAAGATGCAGTAATACAGCGTGATGACATTGTGGTGTTGAATAGAGGAGAACTGCCCCAGGAAGGGGTTAAAATTCCCGATGGCGACTGGCAAATTTTGCGCTTTGGCTTTACCAGCACGGGGGCTTTTAACGTACCTGCTACTGTTGAAGGAGAGGGCTTAGAAGTTGATAAATTTGACGCTAAAGCCTTGCGTTATCATTTTGAACAATTTGTTGGAAAAGTGATGGAAGGAGCCAAAGATGCCGGTATCGAATCACTCAAAACGGTAGAGATTGATAGCTACGAAGTGGGTGGCCAAAACTGGACTGATAATATAGCAGAAAGTTTTCAACAAAAGTTTGGATATGACTTTATTCCTTGGCTACCCGTTATGACAGGGCGAGTTGTCGAATCGCCTGAACATACGGGCGCCATTTTACAAGAATTTAGACAGCATCAGTCAGACCTAATGGTAGAAAACTACTTTGGTGAATTTACCCGTTTAGCAAATGAATATGGGCTTGAATCCTATATTGAGCCTTACGGATGGGGGCCCTTTGACGAACTCGCTGCAGGTGGAAAAGCAGACCGTTTAATGGGTGAATTCTGGGTACGCGAGCAAGAGTATAACGGTCGCATTATGGCTGCCATTTCGTCAGCGCATATCTATGGTAAGAAAGTGGTATCGGCTGAGTCGTTCACATCAATCAACACGGTAAATTGGTATGGGCATCCTTACTTCTACAAGCACTACGGTGACGAAATGTGGGCGCGGGGCATCAACGAAACCATGTTTCATCGATTTGCTCACCAGCCCAATAATTATATAAAGCCCGGCATGACCATGGATTCTATCGGTTCTCATATCGATAGAACGCAAACATGGTGGAATAATGGCGGCAAAGCGTGGTTCAAATATTTAGCCAGAGGCTCTTATTTACTTCAACAAGGCGTACCAGCGGCAGACTTCCTTGTGCATTTAGGGGATGTGGCGCCGCTCAGAGTGGGTAACGCTAACAATACTTCTGTGCCCAATGGTTACGGCTACGATTACACCAATACAGATGTTTTAGTTAACCGCGTAAGTGTTAAAGATGGCATGTTAGTACTTCCCGAGGGTACCAGCTACAAAGCGTTACATTTGTACAAAACCGAGTATTTACACTTTAAAACGCTGCAGCGCATTGAAGAGCTAGTCGCTGCAGGTGCAACTGTTATTGGCGACAGGCCCAGACATGTTATTGGTTATAGTGAGTGGGCGAAGCAAAATGAGTTCGACCATATTGTGAAGTTGCTTTGGGGCAGTAAAGAGAATGAAGCGCCTAGTTTGAATCGCTATAAAAAAGGGATCGTCAGCAGCTACTCCTTAGAAGAATCAATCGACGTGTTGGAAATGACGCCTGATTTGGAAATTAATGGCGAACCAGCACAGTTTTTTGCGCACAGACGCATTGGGCCAAACGATCTTTATTATTTCTACAATGACGACCCTGAATTCAAACATGTCGAAATAAGTCTACGTGAGGGAAAGGGGACGCCGGAAATATGGAACGTAGATGATGGCACCATAGAAAAAATTAAAGACTACCAATTAGACAATCCAAGGCTGACAACAACACTACCTCTAGAGCCTTTTGCATCCAGGTTTATTCTTATTCGACGTGATGGCAACAAACCGGAATATAACGGTGTTCACAGTAGCGTAGTCGATGACTATTACGCACAACGAAGCCGCCACAATATTATGAGTACGTTTACCAAGCCATGGACTGTGGAATTTGACCCAGTGTGGGCTGGGCCGGGCGAGGTCACATTTAATTCACTTATAGATTGGAAAGACAGTGATATAGAAGGGATAAAGCACTATTCGGGTACGGCAAACTATCAAACCACTTTTCAAATAGACAGCACTCAACTAGCAGAAAGAGGGCCTGTTTACCTCGACTTGGGTGATGTGCAACAAATTGCAGAAGTAACGGTGAATGGCCAATCGTTTAATACATTATGGAAGCCGCCATTTGTGATAGATATTCGAAACGTACTTAAACCTGGTGAAAACACCTTGCACGTGTCGGTAACGAATACATGGGTTAATCGACTGATAGGTGATGAAGCACTTCCCGACACCAGCGGTTATTCGATGACTGGCGATACCGTGCCGTGGCTGGTTGAAAATAGACCTCCACCTCAAAGTCAGCGTGTCACTTTCACCGGATTTAATTTCTTTGTTAAACAGCCGAAAAAGCTGCAACCATCAGGCTTGATTGGACCTGTAAGGCTTTTAAAGATGAAAGGGATGTCCGGTGAGAAAACTCAATAGAGCCAGCCGTGCATTGGCTTGTTGCATAACATACATGCACGCGACAGCCCACAAAAGGTTGCCGAACTACTACCTTACTATTTAGATAAAAACACACAGCATCAAGCTTCTTTGAAGATGATTGCCAAGATGTTTAAAGAGCCCGGAGAGCTTTGGCCTGAATCAATCAGCTATTTTAAACACGTGACTTCTTTAAGTGTGCACTTGATGACTTTAATAGTCCGTAAATACCCTCAATACAAAGTTGGTAGTCTTTATAGCAACATCCCTCAGTCATTAACTGTGATGTAAAACTTACAGTTTCCTAATGATGGCTATCCGTATTTTGGCGACACTAACCGCTTTATGGATGTTTATTGTCAAGCGTATGAAATGGCGTTGCAACTGGCTAAACTTAACGGCAATTGAGAACAGATAACGCATTTTTCGGGTGTGTTGCGGGCAAGTATTCAAAATGGCGAGTATGAAACAGGCACGTTACCCGAAAGAAACTATTATTTCATTACAGACCACCTTCATAAAAGTGTTCCAAAGTAACGCGTCCCTCATCTGCCACCGAGGTGCCCCTATTGCTCAGCTCGCGCGCGCCTTCGGCTGGTTGGCAGGGCGGACCTGCAGGGTGGATGCCACTTTGTTGTGTCCGCGGGAGGGTTTTAAGGCTGCTTTTAGATGAAGGTGGTCTGTAAATATAATACAATAGGGTGTGTTGATAATTGATAAGAGGATGGGGTCATGGTGAATGACTTTGCGCGCTTTAATTGCCTGCTCACCAATTTAGATGAATTGTACGAGTCACTTTACAGTGCAATGCGGTTATCGCCCACTGCTTACTTTGCGAATATTGATTACGTCACCAAAGAGGACTTCAAGGCTTTCTCAGCTGGTGAGCTTATGCTTGATCACTGTGATATGTTCAATGTCCAAGCCCAAATACGTTGTCTTAATGCCTTAAAGTGCTTCCATCGCCCATCTCATGATATTACAGGCCGGCTAGCGGGTAAATATCCTGGTATTTTACTGCTTGAGAACCATGAAGACGTCATTGATACCATTATCGCCATTAACAGTACTAAGACGGCTATAAAACACTGCGTGCAAGATAGAAAGCCCGATGGCTCACACGGGCGTAATCATTTACAGAAACATGAGTTCTTACACCAGCATCGTGGCGCCGAAATTATCTCTTATCAGCTGTATCGGCATATCGACGTCATTAACTGTCGGCCTGATACTGATACCGTGCTTAAAAGCGTGAATTTTTATTGGGCCTACAAGAACGCAGACCAACGTTTACTGCCTGATAGAGCAAAAAAGTACCTTTACAACCGTAATACGGGCCTAAATGATGAGCAGCTAAAGACGCTATCGCGACGTATTGACGATACCCAGCATAGTCATCGTTTTTACGTGCGTAAATCGCGCAATGCTTCAGTGAATTTGTCTCTGTACTACGGCGCACATGAAGGAAAGCCAGTTGTGAATACAGTTAATGCTGCACAGCCGATTATTCTGTTCGATTATGACGATGTACCAACTATCAGACCATTGTCGGCTCATGTTCCAAATAAGCGTCGGGAAAATCGGAAAGGACACCCTTGGGTGTGTTTAAACAAGGCGGCAAACCTATTTACACGTCCAATTACCGATGCAGATAGGGCAAGAGAAAATACCTCGCCTGATAAAGTATGACGTCCACTATTTTATATAAAGTTAATTCAGTTAAAAATTAAATTTGTAATTCATTCACGCATGATAATTACACTTATCATGCGTGAATGAATACTTACTTAAATCTCATCAGCATGTTAGTCAAAATAAAAACATGGCCAATTTACATTAGTTTCCTATCCTCATTTTTTAAATTCATATCACCACTACAGCGAATGTAATGCGGCCTAAATTTGACCTGTACTATCATTGAATCAGGGAAACTATCACGAATTGAATCCATTTTTTTTACTAATAGTCGATCGCGACTCTCAACTCTATTCTTATTGCATGTCACATTTACTGCGACCATTGGTACTGGCTTATTATTTGCGCGAATGTTATCTATCGTTTCTCTTGGGGAATTGAATAGTCACCATTATTACCCCTTGCTATTAAATTGACTACACTATTGTACAAATCGGACTGGCTGAGCGCTTCTTTGCGCGGATTACCGGTGCGCTTCTTTGATTGTTTTGCTGACCCCCACCCTTCATTAAAGGCTAGTTCGATAATAAGTGACAAGCGTTCTCTATCGTGATTTTTAAGACGCTTTGCAAAACTGTCAATCATCACCTCAGTACCATTGAAACTATCTTCAGCTAGCTGTGCTTTAGCTTGATTGACATCGTGTTCATAGTCGCGATAGTCCGGTGACAGTAAAAAATCTAGCGCTTCTTCTAATGTTTCCGCACCAACAGAAATCTTGAATTTCTCTAGCATAGTTAAATAGGTTTCTTTTAACTGAATATTTTTAATTCCAGTTTTCTGCCTATGTTTATGCGCCCGAAATCTATTTTGTAAGCTTTTAATAGCCTCTTGATTTATATATTTACGTAAGCTGATATACGTATTTTTTGGAATTGATTTATCTATTTCAATATCTGATGAATTTAACTTTTCGCCATCAATGAAATCATTTTCAGTTAACCCATTCAAAAACTTATCAAGATTTTTCGAAAGGTAATCTTGCCAAATCTTATCTTCTTTCACTGATTAATCCTTAAAGCGTTACTTATAACGCTTTATATCACGGCGGTAACTGCCCTGCAAAACAAATTCATTTTAAGCGTTATATGTAACGCAACGCTTGCAATACAAACGGAGAGCTTCTATTATTATAGATAATTACAGTTATCTGTAACAATGAAATTATTTTAGAGCTATCCCAACTTAATTTGTATAAGTGGTGTTTGAAATGAATACTGACATGACGTTGTTCGGTAATTTTTCTTTAGATGAAAAAGACCGTAATATCGCGATGCAAAATCTTACTGAGCTGCGGGACACTGTTTGGGAAACCATGTCGTCTAATACGCGCAAGGCCTATCAAATTGATTTTAATCAGTACCTCCTTTTCTGTAAGCGTCACGAGATGCCAGCGCTTGCTAGTGATTGGAAAGTGACGAAAAATTCCTGCCAAGCATATTTTGATGATTTAATGAATTCTAGCCTTAAGCACCATACGATCAAAAGGAAGTTGGCCTCAATCCGCTTTTTCATTGGCGTTAGTGAACTACCCGACCCATGGAAACACTCTAAGCTATTTTCACGGTACATAAACGGTAAGTTAAAAGAGAAACCTGCGGCTCAAAGGCAAGCCAAGCCACTCAAGTTAGGAGACGTGCGTAAAGCGACTAAGCTACTGAACATCGACACGCTGCTTGAGTTAAGAGATGCTGTCTTAATAAATGTTGCTCTAGATACCCTATTTCGAGCTTCCAACATTCAAACTATCGATGTGAAGCATATAGATTGGGAAGCAAAAACGATATTCGCACCTCGATCAAAAACAGACCCAACCGGCGAGGGTCACTTTGGTTATCTATCCGATGAAACAGCAGAGTTGTTATCCAAATGGTTATTCAAAGCTGATATCACTGAGGGCTTTGTATTTAGAAAATTGTCACCAAAGCATACGGTTCAAAAAATGCCTATGCAGTACCAAGCACTGCTAAAGCGCTACGAGGCTGTAGGTTTGGTCATAAATGCAGATGGAAAATTTACTTGTCATAGTACTCGTACTGGGGGGGTGTTGACGTTAATGGAAGCAGATGTACCTATTGCTGAAATAGTATTATCCGGAAATTGGAAAACTGAAACGATGGCTATACGCTATGCGCAGCAATATCAAGCTGGTAAAACAGGTATGGCCAAAGTTAGGTAGCTCTTAGCTTGCTCAATAGCCTCCTGTCTTCTTTTTTCCATCTACTCGCTAGCAGCCCCGAGCTAGTTAAAATCAGGTAAACACTAGTAGGTACAAAAGACTGCGCTTGTAACAAGCCCCCTCACTTCTTCATAAAACTCTTACGCATAAAAGCTTAAAAATAGTGAATATAAAAAACTTATTATGATTGGTATTGAGTTTTTTATACAACAAACAGCTATTTGCGCATAAGTTTAATCAAACTTAAAAACACCCCACCACGATAAAAAAGACCTAATAATCATAAAATTAGACTCAATCTATCATTTCCATAGAATAAATATGCCCCATACTCGCTTAAAACTATACTAAAGTTTACTAAATTTAATATCAAAATTGATGATTTATGACTTGTTTTGATTGTTTCTTATGGTTATTATTGCTTCACAAATATTTAACAATATATTTAACAGACACACTTAAATCACACAACGAAGAGACTGGGTCGATGCACAACACTAAATTTAATATAAATAGAAAGCTGCTGGGTAACACAGCTGCACTACTATTAACTATAAGCTCCCCTACACTTTTGGCACAAGAAATTAGTTCAGCTGTCAACAATGCTCAACAAAGCGCCGAAAAGAATAATCAGTTAGAGGACGATGTAGAAGTTATTGAAGTATCAGGGGTTAGAAGCTCGTTAGAAAACGCATTAAACACTAAGCGCAATGCATCATCTATCGTGGATGCGATTTCTGCAACAGATATAGACGCACTACCTGCTCTCGACTTTGGTGAGGCGCTTCAAGCCATTCCAGGTGTTCAATTAAATACAGACGGAGAGGGCCGTCAAAGCACAATAAGCCTCCGAGGACTAGGTAGCGGCTTCGTTAAAACGACCGCGTTTGGCCAAACATTTGCTACTCCTTCGGGGGCATCAAACATTAATGCAGTAGGTGAGCCAAATCCTTTCGCTGCATTCGAGGCGAGTATCTTTGACGGTGTTACGATTATTAAAACCCCAACTGCCGACCTTCAAGCAGGAGGAATCGCGGGTATAGTAGATCAGAAACTACAACAAGCATTATCTAAGAAAGACGGTACACTAACCCTAAGCGCGGGTGGTAGATATGAAGATCTTACAGGGAATGTCGACCCTAACTTTAGGTTGGCTGGTGTTAAACACCTGATCGACAACAAGTTAGGCGTGGCTTTTAAGCTTGCAGGCTCAGGCCAAACTTTCAGACGCGATACATTCGACATAATAGATTACACCTCCGTCGACACGGTCGATGGTGATGTCCGGGCAACCAATATCGCCGAATACAGAGAAAAATGGGGGCTAGCAGATGACGCTCAACTTACAGCTCCAGCTAGAGGTCGTAACGTTAGCGAATATAGTGACGGAAATCGTATTTCTTTCTCTGGTAACATTGAATATCGCGTAGCGGATAACTTTAAACTTGGTGCACATATACTATTCTCTGAGCGTGATTTGGAAGATGGCACTAAGGAAGCTACTACCTTTAGCCCGGGCTTCAACACACGTCGACGTGACAGGGATAACTTCGATGGTCGCGTTACATTAGATATGGACACCGCCCCATTTGCGTACGATAGAGTAGCTGATGAAGCTGATGCGCCGTTAGTTTATGCCGTTTCCAAGTATGATTTTACCAATGGAACACTGCAAACAGAAAACAGAAAAACAACGTTTTTAGAAAAAACCCAAGGTATTATCTTGTATGGCGACTATTATACAGAAAACTGGGCGTTAGACGGAAAGGTAACTCATTCTGAAGCAAGTAATGATTTCCAGAATGCGGGTATTACTTTCTTACACGACCAAGATTGGCGCTCTGCATTTAATTTTACCGATGCTGATGGGCGTCGCACTGACGTTGCAAGTATACCAACTGGGTTTAATGGATCTATAAATTCGGGGAATGGCAATCTAAACGACATCGTTGTTGAAGGCCAACTCGACCAACCTTATGTCTACAATGACTTAGTTTGGCAGATTCCGAATCTAAGTTCATCAAGTATTAATTCTGTATCTGATGCTAATCAGGGGCGACGCCTGAACTTCCGAATTTCCGGACGTGTTCGAGATCTTTCACGTGACGTCAGTAGTGCTGAATTTAACGCAGAACGCTACACCGACTTCGGTTTGGGAGATTCTCTACACTTCGAGTCAATTAAATTTGGAGCGCGTTATTCTCGCGAGTCACTCGAAAGTATTGATCAAAGACAAGGTCTCGCGGGTGTCGATACCAGTAACATCTCAGGCGCATTCCTTACTTCAGACGTATTATCATCCTCACAAGGTGAATACTTTGGCGGAAATATCCCAGGTACATTTGACAACAATTCAGGTTGGATGACTATAGACAACGACCTAGCGTTACAGATGTTACAGCAAGGTATTACAACCGATGTTAACGATATTCCAACAGCTACATCATTTAGCACTCCTTACGCTGATCTAGTGCGTAACAGAACCGGTTTCTGGGACACTCAAGATAGAAATAGCGGCTTACCAACGAATATAGGTTTTAATTTCGAAGCTGAACAAGACATTCTAGCTATTTATGCTATGGCTGACTTTTCAGGCGAAATTGGTTCAATCATGTATACAGGTAATGTAGGTGTTCGTCATATTCAAACAGATAATACATTTGATGGCTTTGAAACCCAACTAGATGATCAGGGACGCAATGGGATTGCATCTCCAGTTACCTTCGAAGATGATTACTCACATACACTACCTATGGCTAATGTAAGCTTCGAACTCCGTGACGACTTACTTCTTCGAGCTGCATACTATGAAGGTATTGTGCGCCCTAATCTGCTCGCACAGCGCCCTACAGCATCTTTGAGAGGAGGGAACACTACTGTCCGCCTAGATCTTCCTACTGCAACTGTTAAGCCTTATGAGGCAACAAACTACGATCTGTCATTAGAGTGGTATAACCGTGAAGGTAGCGCAATTTCGATTGGATACTTTAAAAAAGACATTACGAATCTATTCGACACTGACACTGGGTTCTGTCCAGAACCAGGAGCGAATAGTATAGTAGATAACTTACTCGGAGATTTAGAACGTACGCCAGGCACAAATGGACGCGAATTTGGCTGCATTCAAACCACCCCAATAATAGATGATGATGGAAACGAAAATTTCCGTGAGGTTTCTATTACTGCGCCGATTAATGTATCCGACACAATCACAGTAGAAGGCTACGAATTAGCCATTCAACAAAAGCTCGATTTTCTACCTTACCCATGGAACGGCTTTGGCGGTGTATTTAACTACACTAGTCTCGACCAGAAAGGGAGTGAAGTGGAGTTGACGCGTGTTTCACCAGAGTCGTTTAACGTCATTACCTATTGGGAAAATGATGGTATCAGTCTACGCTTGTCATATAACTGGCGAGATGATCAAACGTTGAGAGGTGCAAACTCATTCTTAGGTACTAATGCGCGCACTAGAAAAGCGATTGGTCGTTTAGATTTCGTTGGCTCCTATGCGCTCAATGATGATACTAAGATATTTCTGCGAGCATTCAACTTGACCGATGAAATTGGCGAAGAATACCTAGGTACCGATGAACGAGCAATCAGCCGTTTAACTTATACAGGTCGCATTTACCAAGTCGCGGTCAACTATAAATTTTGATTAGAAACTAGAATGTTGACCAAGACCACAGAGTCTTGGTCAACTATTTTTCCAAATACCTTTACCTATCGACAATTTAGTTGATAGTTAGCACATCTTCAAAGTGGTCGAATACCCAGTCTGGTTTATGATTCGATATACTTTCCCCATAGTTATATCCATAGGTCAAACCAACGCTTTTCATTCCAGCAGCTTTCGCAGCTACAATGTCGTTTTTAGAATCTCCCACCATAACGCATTGCCTTGGTGCAACATCGAGTTTCTCACTTATATATATGAGAGGCACTGGTGAGGGCTTCCTTTCTGCCAAAGAGTCTCCCCCTAACGCGACTGGAAAGAACGAACTAAGGGAAAATTCTCGTAAAATTGGTGGGATAAATTCAGCAGGCTTATTTGAGACTAGCGCAAGCGAGTACCCGCTTGCTTTTAGCGCGTTCAAAGTTCCTGATACGCCTGGGTAAAGCGTCGAGTTTTTGCTAAACGATTCCCGATAGAAAGAGAGAAAACACTCTAAGGCACTATCTATCTCGCTTTCAGTCAAACAATGGCTCACGTTTACCTCTCCAGCGATTAAACCTCGTTCTACCAACTTACGCGCACCATTCCCTACCCATTGTCTAATAGTGTTTTCAGCGTATGTAGAGCGATTATATGCAATTAGCATACGATTTAACGCAATAGCTAAATCTGGAACCGAATCAAGTAGGGTGCCGTCTAGGTCAAAAATAAATGTATTTATCGAACACATAAAGATTAGTTCTTAAACATATTGGTTTTATAGAAGAATACCTAGATGCGGATTAACGAGCAAACAGCTATTTAACTTGCTTTGGCCCTATATACGGAATAGCTGTCAACGACAGGTTTAATTCCACTCTACAACGATTGATTAAGATCATTGGTCTCAGCCAACTACTTTTCACAACTCTACATCCTACTAACTATTTTTACGCAATTTTTACGCGTTTTTTATCACTGACCTTGCTAGATTAGTTTCATAAGCTCTCTTTCTAAGTGTTCAAAAATATGCGAGATGTTCTATTTACAATGGTCACAATGGCCATTGCTGTAACCCTCTGCGTTGTGCTGGCTAACTGGTTTTTGCCAAGCGGAGGAACGCTGTTGGTATTGCAACTTGCCGCTGTAAGTTGTGCCGTCCAATTTTCTCGTTTTAACGGGATAGTAGCCTCATTAGTTGCTGCCTGTAGTTTTAATTTTTTCTTTACTGAACCACGTTATTCAATACGAATGAGTAATATTGATGACGTTATAAATATGGGTACGTTCGTTGTCGTAGCGGTATTCAGTAGCGAGTTAATACTTTTCTATAAGAGGCAACAGAAGGCTCTGCGTATAGCACAACTACAAGCTAACGTTTTACGCTCAGTCTCCCACGACTTACGAACACCTATTTCGTCAATAATTGGCTCAATGGAAACTCTAGATACATATTATTCATCGTTAAAAGAAGAGGATAAAAGAGAGCTTATTAGTGGAAGTATCCACGAAAGCAAAAGGCTTCATGCTTATATCGAAAACATATTGCAAGCGACGAAAATTCAAAGCGACCTTTTGATCGCGGGACGAGAAAAAATATCACTTAAATGTGTCGTCGAAAACCTACTGTTACGTTTCAACACGCCACGTATTTCTGTGACTTATAAACTTTCGTGTGAATATATCTATGCCAGCGGGCCATTATTGGAACAAGCATTGTTTAATGTTGTAGATAATGCACTTAAATTCAGTAAAGAAACCGTGTCTCTGACCGTTATTAACAGTACAGACAGTACCACTATCATTGTGGACGACTTGGGTGAAGGGCTACCAAACAATGACACTGAAGCACCATTTACTCTTTTTTCGTCGTCCCGGCACGGCGATATTGGCCGAGGAGGAATAGGTCTTGGGTTGCACGTGGCCAGAGGAATCATAAGCGCGCATAAAGGGACTCTTTCTTTACGAAATCTTGATTCAGGCTGTCGCGCTACATTTTCATTACCGCACTTGAACAGGCCACGCACATGAGCAGCATATTGATTGTTGAGGATGAACTCAATATTCGCAGAATGATTTGTATCGCGTTAAATGCAGAAGGTTATAAAACAATAGAATCTTCTAGTGTACGCGACGGTCTAAACCATGCAATAAATTTGAAACCCGAACTTATCATTCTCGACCTCGGTCTCCCTGATGGCGATGGACAAGAAATCCTTATGCGAATGAGGCAAACCAGTAGTGTTCCAATATTAGTTCTTTCTGCGAGACATTCAGAAGATGACAAGGTAAAACTTTTGATGGCTGGCGCCAACGACTACGTGAGTAAACCTTTTAGCATCCGAGAACTTATTGCTCGTATTAAAGTTCTTCTGCGTGATATAGCACCTATCATACCTGAATCCAAACCTGTCCGACGATTTCCTAATCTACTTATCGATATGAATAAAGGCCGTGTAGAATCTCACGGAGCTGAAATATCTTTATCACCGAAGGAGCTTCAACTGCTCGATATTTTAACAAGGGAGCCTGGAATATATATAAGTCAAAAAAATTTGATGCGGGCTATCTGGGGAAATTACAACAGTGAAGATACTCATTACATCCGGATTCTAATTAGCCATCTACGTAAAAAGCTATATAGCTGCAAAGGTATAACATGCTGGATAGAAACATCAGCAGGTCATGGATATCGTTTTGTAGCAAGTAATGAGGAATGAAATAATGGCACATTTTACAGTAATTGGTCTGGGTAGATTCGGTATAACAGCGAGTATTGAGCTTATCCACCTAGGCCATACAGTAACAGGTCTGGATAAAGACGAACGGTTAGTTGAGCAGTATGCCAGTGCACTGACACAAGCTTTGATATGTGATGTAACGGATGAACGAACACTTCGGGAACTCAACCTTTGTCAAAGTGAGGCCGTTCTCGTCGCTATAGGCGAAGATATGCAAGCTAGTCTGATATGTACTCTCCACCTAAAAAATCTCGGTGTAAAAGATATATGGGTTAAAGCGAATACATCTGCTCACCATACGATACTCTCCAAATTAGGCGTAACCAGGATAGTTCATCCGGAAGAGGAGATGGCAGTCCGCATTGCTCAAGCCCTAAATTACCCTATGATAAGTGACTATTTGAGCGTGGGGCACGGTAACTATATTGTCGACATTCAACTTCCCAATACGTTTGAGCAGGCTACAGTGGAAGTTCTCATTAGAGGGTTTGAAAACTCCGTCCTTTGTTTACTCTTAAAAAGAGGCGAAGTGGTAGAAAAGTCGCCAGACCCTACTTTTGAGGTATGTAAGCGAGATACACTTATTTTGTATGGGCCTAAAGAAGCGCTGGTTCGGATTGCGCCAAGGCTAACATAATGACACGCTGGAATTTACAACGACGCCCGGTCCAACGGACACCAAAAAGTACCTTTAAAATACAAGCTGCGCCTCCCCTTATTCTCTCTCTTAGTTTTTTAGGCGTGATTATATTTGGGACATTATTATTGTTACTTCCAGGCATGACCACTCAACCGATTTCTATCTCTGAAAGCCTATTTACGGCAACTTCCGCGGTTACGGTTACTGGCTTAGTGGTCGTTGACACGGGCAGCATATTTACAACTATGGGCTTAACCATAATAGCTATTTTAATACAAATTGGCGGGTTAGGATTAATGACATTCGCTGTAGTGACATTAATAGCACTAGGAGGGAAGATAAGTTTTTTGCAGCAGTCGGCCATAAAAGAAGCTTTTAACCAAACTGATTTGTCTACTTTGGTTTCAACAGCAAAATCCGTCCTTCTTTTTGCTTTCATTGTTGAGTCGATAGGCTTTGTTACTCTGGCTTCTTTTTGGCTGCAAAGTAAACCTGTTGGCGAAGCACTTTTTCACGCTTTTTTTTATACCATTTCCGCTTTTAACAATGCGGGATTCGCACTAAGCGCAGACAGCCTGTCTACTTATGTAGGCAGCCCTGTTATAAACATCACTATCACAGCACTTTTTATAGTAGGCGGGTTAGGGTTTTCAGTTTGGATAGATCTTATCAAAAAGCGAGCTTGGCAGACGTTAACGGTTTACAGCAAGATCATGATAAGTGGAACAGTAGTCATAAATAGTATTGCACTCTTACTTGTCTATTTTATTGAGAAAGATAACCCTAACACGCTCGCAAACCTGGATGGTGCCTCAACGTTTTGGGCTGCATGGTTTCAAGCGGTTACACCTAGAACTGCAGGTTTTAACACCTTAGAGATTAGTGCACTAGAGAACGCTACAACGTGGCTAATGCTACTTCTTATGTTTATAGGAGGGGGGTCTATGAGTACTGCAAGTGGCATAAAACTCGTTACATTCATTGTTTTAATAATATCAGCTTACAGTTACCTTCGACGTAATCCATCTCCTTCACTCTACGGACGGTCTTTGTCGAAGGAGACGAGAGCGAAGGCGTTAGCGCTCTCACTAATATCGGCGGCAATAACTTGGATAGCAATATTTTTTCTTTCAATAACGGAAAAAACTAACTTACTAGACACCATTTTTGAAGCTATTTCTGCGTTGGGAACAGTAGGACTCTCTAGAGGAATGACAGGGAGTCTTTCCGATGCTGGAGAGGCAATTGTAATACTTCTCATGTTTGTCGGAAGGCTAGGACCGCTCACCATTGCATATATTTTAGCAAGCCCAATGCCTGTGAGAATCAAATATCCTAGTGACACTTTAACTGTAGGCTAACCGAAAATATCATAAAACACACAGGGCTTCACTTAAAAGCCCTGTGTTAAAAGAATTATGACAATAGTGATTTTATGTAGGTTTGTATCTCTTCATTTTTGCCATTTTCAAATAAGCATTGTTGGAACCGCTCACCTGAAACGGCTACTTTCACGAGTTCTTGATCCATTTTCTTTAAGGTATCAACATAACTATCACAAGCTAATGCAGACTTAAGATCGGCAAGAATATTCGCGTTTCTTACCTGTGGCTCACGTCTTTCTACAGGATAACCTGCACCTCGTTCCCCAGTTAATGCTTTTTCAAAGATATAGCGGGCATTCAACTCTGCCCCCCAACCGAATCCTTTAGCGAATGGTAAAGCTAGGGCGTTGCCATTATTCACTTGGTTAAAAAGAAAAGCATCTGACGGGTCTATACAATACCCACAGAAAACACCTGGTTGTGCATTCAACGACATTAGCGCGCCCTGACCAGTACCGCAGCCAGCGATCACAAAGTCTACTGCACCTGCGTTAATGAGCACTCCCGCTATAATACCTAAATGTACATACGTAAGATGATGGTCTTTTTCACCACTCATACCTACATTAAAAACACTATGACCAAGAGAATCAGACACTGACTCTAACTCTTTAAGTATCACCGGGTTTTTCGCCGCTTGGCTGTTTTCCATCATTAAGGCAATCTTCATGACCACTCCTGATTTATTTTGAGTTTAAATATAAAGTATAACACCCCAAACAATCATTAATAAGCATTAATAATTGAGAAACCTAGGTTCCCATGTTTGCAAACCATCATTATTAATTCACCTGTACACGCGCACCGCTAACGTAAACTACTTCTGCATCGTTGACAGACCCTCCCAAAACACCTTGATTGCCACCTTGAACATATGCCCCCCAACGTGCAACAGTGGGTGTATCACCACGCTCCCAAGTACCTGAGGCGAGCTCTACGTTATTAATGAAGGCTTTGTAAGAGAATCCATCGTCTGTCACTCTAAGATTGAAGCTCTCTCCGACGTCATATCCTGTATCTATTTTTTCATTCTGACTAAAAATCACATTTCTTTTTACCAGAATGATATCCCCGTCTTTTTCGACCCACATCGATATACCCCACGCAGGATAAGTACCGTCTTGAGTATTTAGACCCCTACCTTTTGATTGAAATAGCATTACATCTTTATCACCGTTATGTTGCGCAACATGGAAGCGCGCTGAAAACGTCATCGTCTTCCCGTCATTTTCCACTGTTGTAAGATGATTATCAGCAAATGCCTCGCTACGTGCTGCACCCATTCGGCTGCCGAAGTAGTTTTGATCGTTGGGGAAAACTCTAAATACTTGTGTATTACCATCTTTTTGATACCAACGCGTACTAGTTGGATTAGAGTAGGTTGTACCAAATGGATTATGCCACTTCATGTCGTTATTCAGCATAACGCTTCGAGAGCCAGTCGATGTAGTTTCGATTACACTGTTGTCAACATTAATTTGCGTACCGCGGGTATCTATTACCCCGCTGATCACATCGCTAATCATCTGGTTTTTTTCAGCACTAGTTACCGCTCGAGAGGCATTATTAGTTAATGTGCTCCAGTTAGGGTCCCATTGCGAAAAATTAGCATAAGCTGCGGTTGCGCCAAACATTGCAATTGCTATGACACCGAACGATGTTAGCTTTGTAGATTGTTTACTCATTTCGTGAACCTTATTGATGTATAAAAAGTGACAACGTTGCCCAACACTAGGATTTTACACTAATACAACATTTAGTTAACATGATAATGTCACAATCAGTCACATTCAAGCATAAGAAATCAAAGAATTAATGTGAAACCACCGTTCATACTTTATTAATCATCATCAGTAGTAAAATATCCTCCATACACACTTACAAATAAGTACAAAAAATTACATATTAGCTTTACAAACCATCTCGTGATACTTTATGACTGTATTTAATCATTTTTGTCGTTAGCTTTTCGTGTCACTATGAATCCAAAATTTTGGCTTTTATGTTTTTTGCTAGTGTCATTCCATTGTTTTGCCTCGAATGAGGAACAATGTGGTGAGTGCCACAGCCAAGCTCTCAATGATTGGCTAGCGTCGGATCATAGTAAGGCAATGGATGTTGCTACAGAGACTACGGTATTAGGCGATTTTAATAACGTCACTTTCAAACATTTCAATCAAGAAGCTACTTTCTATAAGAAAGAAAAAGGGTTCTTTGTAAAATTTCGAGAAGACAAGAAAACAACTTCTTACGAAGTGAGCTATGTGTTCGGCCATTTTCCTCTTCAGGAATATCTCATCAAAACTGAAGACGGAAAAATGCAAGTGTTCCCTTTTGCATGGGACTCACGAGAAAAGTCGAGTGGCGGTCAAAAGTGGTACCCCATTTATCCCGACGAGGAGATCAAAAGCCAAGACAGGCTGCATTGGCTTCAGCCATTACAAAACTGGAATGGAATGTGTGCAGACTGCCACTCATCAGGATTAAAAAGGAACTATGATGATGAAAAAGACGCATTCAATACAGTGTGGAATGAAATAAACGTCTCTTGTCAATCTTGCCATAATCAAATCGACGATAGTCACTATGCGAACAACCACTCTTCTCTCAAGGCTCTTTCTGAAAGCGAACAGCAAGATATTGGTAACTGGCTGTTAGGCAAAGACAAAAAAATAGCCACATGGGAAGGTCCTGAGCGCGATAATAGTTTCATGGAGCGCTGCTTTGCATGCCATTCACTTCGCACACCACTCACCGACGGTATTACACCATCCGAACCGTTCTTGTCGCAATTTAAGCCTTCTTTACTGACAACGCCTCAATACCATGTTGATGGCCAAATAAAGGATGAAGTATACGTATACGGATCTTTTTTACAGAGTAAAATGTTTGAGGCCGGCGTGAACTGTAACGACTGTCACAACCCTCATACGGCGAAAGTGAAGGTCGAAGGAAATGGACTATGCTTACAGTGCCACAAAGCATCAGCATATGATGACATTAAGCATCATCACCACGAACCCGATAGCCAGGGCTCACAATGTGTCAATTGTCATATGCCTACAAATACCTATATGGGTGTTGATGAGCGAAGAGATCACAGTTTTCACATTCCAGCACCGCAACTAACTGAAAAGTTTGGCACGCCTAACGCTTGTAATAGCTGCCACGAGGATAAGGGACCGCAATGGGCACAAGATAATATCGACGAATGGCATAGTTCGTCAGCGCCTTCACACCCTGCTGAAATGAACTATATGTTATTGCTAAGTGGCGACACCTTGACACTTAATAGGCACTTTTCCTTAGCGAAAAACAAAGCATTACCTGATATAAAACGAGCCACTGTCGTTTCACTGCTCCCCGCTTCAGTTCAGACTCTCACTTACAAGTACGCAAAAATACTGGCCAATGACGAGAGCCCGCTAGTTCGTCTTGCATTCGCGGATATTTCATTTCTTGTCGATAAACAAAGACGCATTGAGCTTCTAAAAACGCTTTTAGCGGATAAATATAAAGCGATTAGAGTCTCGGCTGCTGAACAGCTAATTGCTTCAAGGGAAGTAGCACTTATTTCCGCAAAAGTATTAGACGAGTTATACGAGGCATCTCAGCAGAGCCTTTGGCGAGGTGAAGGAAACTTAAATGCTAGTCTTATACAAGCAAATAAAGGTAACTTTAAGAAAGCAAAAGATTTTCTTGAAGCAGGTATATCCCGAGACCCCTTTTTTGAGCCCAATTATATAAACCTAGCAAATTTATACCGTTCTTTAGGAAATAATGCTTTAGAGGCAGCAACGCTCAAAAAAGGTATAGATGCCAATCAACATTCATCGTTAATGCATTACGCAGAAGGAATGCGCTTAATTCGCAGCCAAGATTTAAATACTGCAATAACTCACTTTATCACTGCCACCGATATCGAGCCTACAAACAGTAACTATCTATACATTTTGTCATTAGCGCTAGACAAAGCTGGTAAAACGCAACGAGCTATTGAGTTATTAAAAATACAAAGTCCAAGCGTTGAAGGCCGATATGAAGTGCTACAACTCGGATTGGCTTTATCCCAGAAAATGGGGCTCAACGATGAATTTACATACTTTAGAAAAGAGCTAGAGAAAATTCAGCGTCTGTAGATGCGTGAGAGTTGTTACGTGATTAATTGTTAAACCACTTTTAGAAGGAAAACTGAAATGTCTGAAAAGTTAGGTGTTGTTGAAGATATGGGCGGCGGTATCAAGCGTCAGATACTAGCATACAATGACGATGCCATGGCCGTGAAAGTCTGGTTTGAAAAAGGCGCAGAAGGTTACGCCCACAGCCATCGTCATACACAAATTGTTTACTGCGAAGAAGGTGAGTTCAATTTCGTTATTGACGGCAAGCTCAAGGTATTGAAGGCGGGAGACAGTTGCGTTATCAATCCTCATGTAGAGCACGGCACAACAACAGAAACTGGAGGGATCCTCATTGACATGTTCAGCCCAATGCGGGAAGACTTCTTGTAAAAAACGGGCCAAAAACAAAAAATGAGTGGGGTCCTATCACCTTCATTGCAGCGAACCTATATGTTTTCTGCTTTAACTTCTCATGGGGCCTGTGATGTGGGTAATGTAGGGGGAGATGTTTCCAAATCAGATAAATAGGTGCCTCTGTGAATGCTTGCTGGCACCTACTTACCACTCTTTCTAAGTAAAACTTGTGACACCGTATGAGAATTTTAGTGGCAGCTTTGAAGTAGTTAGTTACGTCAAAGCCCTTACATATTGAAAATGCTCTTTTGCGAAGACTAACTTTGAAAAATAACTACAAATCTTGGGTATCAATCTTCAAGAAGATTGCCTATTCATCATGAAACTTTAAATCGGTATGAGAAGAGCAAGATTACATGTTAAGACACCTTACCTTTGTCCCCTTATTACTTATATTAGTTGCTTGTACCTTTCCTGAACCTGAATCAAGTTCCGGTAAAGTACAATACAATGAACAGCCACAACCTAGTAACTTACTAGTTGAGGATAATATCTATCCGCTTAACGTTCACAATGAATCTCCAAGGTTATCCTGGCATGCTAATGTTGAAACCCAAGAGGCTTTCCAAATACAAGTCGCTACTAGTCAGGAAAAATTAGTTTCTGGCTTGCCAGATCTTTGGGACAGCCAGAAAGTCATATCTAGTGTTTCTATCAACGTTCCCTATCAAGGCGCGACGCTAGAGGCAAACAGTAAAGCCATGTGGAGAGTTAGAGTTTGGTCCAAAGGCGCCGTACAGCCAAGCGAATGGAGCGCACCCTCATACTGGGAAATGGGCTTACTTAATAAATCTGAATGGCATGCTAAATGGTTACAAGTTAAAAAGCGTGACATCGCCAAAATAACGGAAAACAGACTGGAATGGATAAAATATGCAGCAAATGTTCATCCGTATATCCATGAAAAACTTACAGAAAGTAACTTACAAAAACAGCTTGGCGTTGTAGAACAATTAAAGCAGCAGCCCACTGCTAGTTTATTTCGTCATTCATTCACAACCGAAAACGCCAAAAAAATCACGCGAGCTAAACTTCACAGCACAGCTGGTGGATACTATGAAATATTCTTAAACGGACAGAAGGTGGATGACCGACTTGCTGACCCAGGCCAAACCGATTTTGATAAGCGTATTTTATATAACACTGATGAAGTCAGCGATTTACTTTTAAACGGTGAGAACACTATCGCTGTGCACCTTGGGAGCGGCTGGTACGACGAAAACATTGCTTTTAGTAAATGGTCGAATCCAGACGCTGCTAAGAATAAAAGAAAGCAGAAAACCTTATCTTATGGACAGCCCAAGTTTATAGCGCAATTAGAACTTATTTATGAAGACGGAAGTAGTCAAATCGTTGCATCAAATGAAAATTGGATCTCACACCCATCGCCTGTTTTAAAAGAGGGCCTTTTTTCTGGAGAGCTATACGACGCCAACCAAGCAGTTGAAGGATGGAACGTAAATACATCGCCAAATAATCTAGCTAACTGGCAACCAGTTGAAGTATTAGATGAATGGCCTACTGAATCATTGGAACCACAGCTGCTACCACCAATTAGAGCAGTACAAACGTTAGAACCTATTAAGCTTTATCAACCGCGAAAGAATGTATGGGTTTTCGACTTCGGACAAAATTTCACTGGTATACCGACATTAAACCTAAAAGCACTAAATTTAAAACCAGGGCAAGCTGTCCATATGCGCTACGGCGAGTGGGCAGATATTGACGGTAATTTGAGCCAAAAATCAGGGGGAGGTGCGCCCCTTTTAAAACAGGTTGATACCTATATAGCATCTGGAGAAGACGCGCAATTTTGGAGCCCGGTTTTTACTTGGCATGGATTCCGTTATTTGGAACTAACAGGCATAGACTTCGAGCCAGCTCTGGAAGCGGTACTTGGGCATCTAGTTCGAAGCGATGTTGAAGTCGCTGGGCAATTTAAGAGTTCAAACAACTTACTCAATAAAATTCATGACATGGCACTGTGGAGTTATGAGGGTAATTTGATGGCGCTTCCTATGGATTGCCCAATAAGAGAGCGAGCTGGGTGGACCGGCGATGCGCACGCAGCGCTGATTACTGGTAACTACAATTACAACATGCAAAACCTCTGGGAAAAATACTTAGGCGATTTTGAGACATCAAGCCACATCGCACCAGCAGTCGTGCCAGGCAAACGTTCACACGGCGAAAAGTATGACTGGGCGGTTGCTGAAGTCATTATCGCTTGGGAGCATTATCGCCATCATGGTGATATCCAAGTGATCGCCGAACAGTACGAAAGTATGGTGGAGTATATGGACGCTGCGGAGTCGCAATTAACCAATAATCTTCTGCGCGATGGCTATGGTGACTGGTGCGACCCAGTTCGAGAACCGGGGATGACACGCAAGCGCTGTAACCCTGAATATACTTTGCCAACTATGACCACGTCTGGCTTTTTAGCACATGGCGCAGAACTGATGGCAAAAATGTCTACGCTTCTTAATAAGCCAAAGAACGCTGAACATTATCATGCTTTATTCGAAAGGATCGCCACGCAATACCACGAAGAGTTTTATAATTCAGAAACTGGGCATTATGGGAGCCAAACTGCTGATGCCATGGCACTTAGATTTGGTATTACCCCAGTACACCTAAGGCTTTCTGTTGCCGAAGCGCTGAACAGAGATGTCGTGGAGAATTGGAGTGGTCATGGATCTATTGGCGCATTGGGTCAAACCTATGTATATCGCGCACTGAGCGATTACGGTTACGGAGATACTGCTTTTGGTATATTTACGGCTCAGGGCTATCCAGGTTACCAGTGGCAATTCGATAATCTCAAAGCTACCACTTTATGGGAACGCAAAGGTGTATGGGACCCGACTAAAGATCCAGAAGGTAGAAACCCGCCGGGCCGGTCGTTAAACCATCCTTTTCACAGTGGGTATGACGGTTGGTTTTACGAGGGTTTAGGCGGTATTCGTCCGCGAGGCGACACACCGGGTTATCAGCATTTCGAACTGTCGCCTGTGTTTCCCAAAGACTTGGAATGGGTTGAAGCGAGTTATAAGACGGGCTATGGAAAAATAGTGAGCAATTGGAAACGCCATGGAAATACAATCTATTGGCAGTTCGAGGTACCGAACAACTCCTCAGCCAAGGTTTCATTGCAAGGGAAACCAAGTCGTATATATGAAGCCGGACAATATTCAATAACGATTGAACAGTAGAATATAATGATGTGTTAAAAAGCGCCGTTTTCAATACGGCGCTTTTTAGTTAATTGAAGATAAATTAAAACGGTTCAGTTTTAGAAAGTAGAACGAACACCTAAAAGAAAACGTCTACCAGTATATTCGTTCAAAATAACACGCTCTCTTACGTCTGCGAAACGAATAGTGTTTTCGTCGAATAAGTTACTAACATCTAGTGTAATTTTCGTATTTTCACTCAACGCATAGCCAAATCCTATGTCTAGCTGTCCATAAGCATCAAAGTGTTCTGCTATGCCCGCTAAACCAGCTCGCTTGACTAAGAATTGATCTCTCCAGTTCCATGAAACTCTTGCAGAAAAGTCATCATCCTCGTAAAACGCAACCACGTTGTACGAATGGGGAGTAAATCCTTCTAATCCATTTCCAGGCGCCGTCGCTAGAGGCAGGTTTTGAGGCGACGCTAACGCTTCATCGTCTTGACCAGTTACAAACGTATAATTGGCTTGTATACCTGCATTACTTAGGAAACCAGGTAGAAAATCAAAATACATCAAGCCTGCAAGTTCGTACCCTTGAATAGAGCCGCCATCACGGTTTCTATCAGTAGTGTCACGGAATATAACTTCACCAAATGCAGGGTGACTAAAGCCAGAAGGTACAAGCTCTGTACTTTCTGAAATAAACGTCTCAATGTCTTTGTAAAATAAAGATATGGAGAAAGCGTTACCGTTGTCGGCGTAATATTCTAAAGAAGCATCGTATTGCCACGCTTCGTACGGCTGTAAATCAGTATTGTTGGAACGGCGAGTAGACAAGCCATATAGACCGCTAAAACTCTGATTTGGTGTAATATCGCCTAAATTAGGTCGTGTAATAACCTTTGCAACCGCCCCTCGCAAATCCACGTTGTCACTCAGTGAAACTTTTGCGTTTAAACTAGGGAGCAGATTAGAATAAGAATTCTTCTTCTCAACTATTTGTCTCTCGGTTGTAACGTAGTCTAGTCCCGATGTAGCACCATCAGCGTCCACTGGGTCAATTCTTATCAACTCTACCGATGGACCTGAAGCAGAGGTATCAGTCTCAACATACCTGAGCCCTAAATTTGCAGTCCAAGGGAATGCGTTGAACTCACCATCGAGATCTAATCTTACATAGGCCCCGTAGGTTGTTTCCTGTACGTCACGAGCTAGATCAGGACGAGCCTGTGAAGAACAAACGTCGTTATTTCCGGACCCCTGACGAACTGCCTCGCAATAGCCATCTTTATCGGTCAACAAAAATGATGTAGGAAAACTTGCGCCTGAGTCACTAAGTAGACCCGCTACTGAAATAGGAGTGAAAATATCTGAAGGTAGCGAGAAAAAACGACCTCCCATATTGGGTCTTGGGCCATTGGGAACATTTATCGCTTCCCATGGTGCCTGTATTCCGTCTGTAGGATCAAACGGAGCGACAAAGTTTGAGTCAGAAAACAAGGTGCCTGCAGAGTTATAACCTGGATCAAAAGGTCCTTCTGCAGAACTCGGTCGATAAATACCAGAGTTAAAAGGCAGTGCAGCTTTTTTACGGTCACTATAGAATGCCCCAGTTTGAAAACCACGAATCGCACCAGAATCCAATTCGAATCCAACGTCAAATTTACTTTCGAAAACTTCATCTTCTAACTCGATGGAAGGTGTCAAGGCAACATGAGCTCGCGCATTTGCTGGGTCTGCCAAATCTAGAGAAGTAGACCATGAAGGGACATCTGAATTTTCCCATGTGATGATATTAGTCTCGAAGTCAGGGCTTGTCTCACCAGCTCTGGGGTCATCAATACTTCCCGGCTCTAATGGGTCATTCCATGGATTATTATCTTTAATTGCTGCTTGAATTCTCGTTGCATCATTTCGGGCAGTAGCACGCGACCAAGAAACATCCGCATTGAACGAGACCCCGTTATCTAGATAGAGAAATCCGTTCCAACCCAACGCGACAGTTTCACTATCGCCACCACCCTCTTCGTACCTATAATCTACCGGACCAAAAGTTTTGACAAATGATGTAGCCGTCCCATTTTCATCTGTTTCTACATTGGAAAAGAATGGAAACTGCATTGGCGCGTTAATACCCTGCGTGGTTGTAGTTCGTTTGAAATCTACATATAAAGCGTCAACTGTCATACCCATGTCGGCGCTTGGTTCATATTGGAACGTACTATTAATACTTAAGCGCTTTCTATCATCGATAGTAAAACTTTGCCCCATCTCTTGGGGAAAACGAAACTCAACTACTTCATCTGAGTCGACAGTTGGGCCATTGTAGTAAGACCAAGCACCACCTCGGTGCTCTTCTAGCCTTGTTTTTCTATCTTCATAAGATACTGCAAAGAGAAGCCCCATTGAGTCTTCGGCGAATGTATTGCTTACCAGCCCTGATAGCCTAGGCCCCCACTCTTCTCCTAAATCCTGATATCGGGCCTGTGCCGACCCCGACATATGAAAACCAATACTATCCAGAGGGCGAGCAGTACGCATGTTAACACTCGCACCTAAACTACCTTCCCACATATCAGAAGTTGGACTTTTGACGACGTCAGCACCGCTCAAAACCTCCGCCGCAAGAGCTTGAAAATCGAATGCTCTGGACAAATTCACATCGGAGAAGAAGTAGTCCACTTCACCTGTTTCAATAGTTGCTATGGTTCTGTTGTTTAGCCGTACAGTATTGAATTCAGGTCCAAATCCCCTAACTGTAATTTTTGAACCTTCACCAGACTGACGATCAATAAAAACACCTGAAATCCTTTGTAAAGATTCAGCGATGTTTTGGTCTGGAAATTTGCCAAGGTCTTCTGCTGAGATTGAATCCACAACGCTATCAGCAGACCGTTTATTATCAAGAGCCCCTGTAAGGGAGGATCTTATACCTAGCACCTGTACTACTTCGACTTCTTTTTCCTCTGAGGTATCTTGTGCTTGAGATTCGTGTGAGACATAAAGTGCAGATACGCACGCTAAGTAAAGTAAACTATGTTTCAATGTGTGACCCATTTTTTATCCTTAATATTTAACAAATGAGGTAGGCATTGCCTCGATGCTAAAAACATTTTTTTATTATCTGCTCAACGTCTTACGGCTATAAAAGCAGCGAACGAAAACAAGTAATTAACATCAGGTTTACATTAACACTCACGCAAAAATTTAGAATCAAATTCGATCATTATTGGTCACAAAAGAGAAAAATCATAAAACACATATTAATTTTAATAAGCAACACTACTTTAGTAGCAATTTATCTTTACCGATAAGCTTCTAAAAACAAAAAAAATCTGCCTCAAGCTGATCTAGAGGCAGATTTTGTTGAATTACTTAGTTGTTGAAAAGTTGATTAAAGGTTTGCAGTAACTCCTAATACGATGCGTCTATCAGTTAGCCCTTGTGCACATAGTAGCGCACCTTCGTTAACACACCACTCAGTTCGGTCCTCACGAAGAAGGTTAATGCCATCTAGACCAACGCTGAATGTATCATTGATATCGTAGCTCACACTCATATTAAGCTGTGCTCTATCATCAACTATTCGCGGCATATCAAAACTTATTAAATCACCCGTCTTGAACGATGAACGCCATGTGTATCTTGCTCTAACACTAAGGTCATATTTATCGTAGAACAATGTAATGTTGTAGGCGTTTTGAGATAAGTCTTCTAACTCAATCCGTTCTTCTACAATATCATCAGCTAATGTAGCTGTAGATTGATCCGTATCAGTACGGCCCAGCAATTTGTTAAGCGCGTTTCCATCACCTGTCGCTGGACGGAATGTCTCAATACCTGCGCCGGCTTCTTGATAGGTATAGTTTGCTATTACCCCGAAACCAGATGCCCATCCAAGCTTGTCTTCATACTCAGATAAGTCATGTTGAAACGCTAGCTCAATACCCGTCTGAGTCTCTTCATTTGGCAGGTTAATAGTTGTTTGAAGTGGAACGCAAATTCCCGTGCCTGGCACCGATGACCACACATTCCGGTCTGTCACTGTAGGGTTAAATATGCCTCCACCTTCACATGGAGCAGTTATATCGCGTTCTATTTGCCCGTTTTCGCCAATCGGTTCTTCTGGATTGTCTCGCACAGCAGCGAATATATCAGTACGCTCTTTATGGAATAAGCCAATACTTACGAAGCTAGAATTTGAGAAGTAATACTCCGCAGATAGATCATAAGATATAACCTCTTCCGGGGTTAACCCAGGGTTACCCACACTTACCGCGGAACCGGCACCACCAGGGAAGTTAATTGAAGTAGATAGGTTATCAAAGTTTGGTCTACGTATATCCTTCGCTATTCCTGCACGAATGACTAAGTCGTCAACCACTTCTGCTGCAAGGTTAAATCTTGGAAGATAATAGTCATACGATGCACTCTCTTCACGGACCCCGGTTACTTCACCGTTTTCTACGTTATTACCTACCGACGTTATTTCAGTATCGATATATCGCACCCCGATGTTTCCACGAATCGGAATATCTTTTACATAAAAATAGAAGTCGCCCTGTAGGTATAGCGCCGTCGTTTCTTCTTCGATATCAAAGAAAGAATCGAGTTGAAGCTCAGGATCCGATAAAGTCGCATAGCCCTCTGTAATATTACCGTTAGCAATTTGAGTCGCATTATTTGCTGAAATAGCGGCATTGATCGTATCTAGTATTTGGTCAGGATTAGAAAACGACAAGTCAGGGCTAATTGTTAGGTAATCTGGTATATATAATCGGCGTCCATCCGCGTCGTTAAAATTAGATGGCCCCGCTGTCACGATATCTGCAAAGAGGGCAGCTGTTGGTCTATAGAAGGTAGTATTTGGGTTTGAAAAATTAGATGACGTACTAATATCATTACTTTCTGCTTTGTTTTTATTCCATCTTAAACCGGCTTTAATACCAGAAAAGTAAGAGTTTAAATCCGAAATATCATAATCGCCATCTATGCGAAATGCTGTCTCAGAATTGTCTTGTGTACTCCGACCTACTCCTACGCCCCGAAATGCATAGTTCGCTGGATTTAAAAGCTCCTCGGAAGATGGGCCAAATTCAGCGTTTTCCGCAATTCCGAATTGAAGTACCCCTCCCGACGCATCGAATTCAATTGGTACCCCGTTATCAATACTTAGTCCTTCACTAGGTTGTGGGCCATTTGGGTTAATGAAATCCAATGTGGTGTTTAACCGGGGAAAGGTAGATTCGGAGCTGGAATATGACACCTCACCTGTTAGTGCCAAACGGTCGAGTAATAAATCAAAACCTGTGGCGAAAACATTGCTGTCAGTAACGCGTGACCCAGTAATTGTATTGGTGCGCAAATTGGGATCAATATTGTTATTGTTACTGTCGACACCGACACCGAGAGTTCCAGTCAATACAGCTTGTACTTCACCTAAATCTAACGAGCCATTGGGACCGTCTATAGATCCAAGGTCAATGGTTTCAAACGCTGTATTATTCGTGTTATCAACAACCGCTGAACCACCAGTACCTGAAATATATGCGCGGGTACTTTTTTGAGCGCGCTCTTGACGGTTGACAGTCCCATCAAAATACAACCTCAGATTATCCAAAGGCTCAAACTCAATTGACCCGGTAAAATTCTTAGTTTCATATTCATATCGGGAAATTACTTGATCTAAAAACTGCGTTCGTAAGAAAGGGAACGCTTCTGCGCTAGCGCTACCAGAGTCAGGAAGTACTTCCCTATCCCTATCAAAACGTGGGTCAAACGAAGCAACCTGTTGCTCTGCGTAGCTCCCGGTAAGAACTAAACCAACTCGACCATAGTCGGTATCAAAGTTATCCCCAAATGTTGCTGATACTCTCGGAGATGTCGCATCGGCTAAATCGCTATTTTCTGCCTGGGCTCGTACGGAAAACAGTTGCTCATCTAAACTAAGCCCACGTAGCGTCCTTAGATTAATAGTACCACCAACTGAACCTTCAACCGTTTCGGCAGAAGGTACTTTAATAACTTCTAAAGACGAAATCAGTGCAGCTGGTAAGTCGTCAAAGCTAATGCCTGAGCGTCCATTTCCGCTACCAACCGTCGAAACACCGTTTATTTCTACTCGGTTAGCATTTGTACCACGAATCTGAACGCCTGTTCCCACACCAGCTGTTCGGTCAATTTGAACACCAGTTACGTTTTCTAGTACTTCAGCTAAGTTTTGATCAGGAAGCTTACCGATATCCTCTGCCTGAATAACTTCTTTAATACTATCTGATGAGCGTTTTTCTGCTAGAGCACTAGCAAGAGCACTTCTTATACCCCTTACTTCGATAACTTCGGTCTTATCATCTTCACCGTTACTAACTTGCTCATTCTGTCCATACACATTCATTGATACACATGCCATTGCAGAGGATACTGCAACCACCAATCTCAATTTCTTCGTATTTAATACTGACATCTACATGCTCTCCTTGACAATCATAAACAATCATTTCGAAACAAGATAGATCACAAAATACACATGTTCAATCAATATTTTTACTTAAAATTAACATTAGCTTGACCCTATATAGTAACTTCTAATTTTAAAATAGACCCAGACATGAGATAGCATCTGTCTTCAAATATAACGTTGCATTAACACTCAAAATAATGCAATATCGCTCACAAACAGTCATACGATTATCGGTAAGGCTTTATTTTCAATAAAATCAAAGAACATTACCTAAACATTTGGCGAATATTTGAAATTAAAAAACTCATGAAACGTTGGAGATTTATGATGGTAAAGCTTAAATATGCTTTAAATGCATTAGCTACACTTTTTATCGCATCAACTTTGATCGGATGTTCTATAGACTCTAAGGTAAGTGTGCAAAAAGAATCGTCATCTAATAACAAAAATGTAAAAGCTTACGCCAAGTTTATCCCCGAAAGGCGTGATGATTTTGCATGGGAGAATGATAAAGTCGCGTTTCGCGTTTATGGCCCAGCGGCTCCCCTCGCTGGACACGCTAGCGGTGTTGATGCTTGGCTTAAAAAAGTCGATTATTCTATCATCGACAAATGGTACGCAATGCACTTCAATGGAAAGTCGTATCACGAAGATAGAGGTGAAGGCTACGACCCTTACCATACCGGCATTAGCCGTGGCGTAGGCGGTTCGGCCATTTGGGTTAATGAAACGCCTTACTACGGCCATAATTTCACGCATTATAAAATACACCAAAACAATTCTGATGAAGTTAAATTCACACTTTACTACGAATTTGAAACGCCGCTTGGTACCGTAAAGGAAGAGAAAACTATCTCTCTTGCGCTTGGTTCACAGTTGTATAAAGTTAATTCCCTTTTTTCTTTAAACGGAAAGCCAAGTTCGCTTCCTATCGCCATCGGTGTTGCCACGCATGATGAAAAAGCCTCTGTTTACCGAAGTGCTGAAGAAGGTTGGATTGCAGCATGGGAAATTATGGATGGGAAAGGGCTAGGCACAGGGGCCGTTATTGAGCCTTCTAAAATAAGTAAAATTGTTCACACCCCATCGCAAACTAAAGACGAAAGTCATATCTGGATGATTACACAATCATCAACAGACGGGTCGCTTGCTTATCACGCAGGGTTCGCTTGGGAAGATGCCGGCGACATTACCACTATCAAGCAGTGGCAACAGTACTTAAATAACTACGGACGCTAAACCATGGAAAAAATCGCATTTGTCATGACTCTTAAACCGGGGTTTGAGCGCGAATACGAAAAACGCCACGATGAGATATGGCCTGAGCTTGTAGATGAACTTAAAAACGCGGGCGTTTCAGACTACAGTATTTTCTACGAAGAGAGCTCAAACAAGCTATTTGCGGTACTTAAACGTGAAGAATCCCACACGATGGATGAGTTGCCCTTAAACCCTATTGTTAAGAAATGGTGGGCCTTTATGTCCGATATTATGGACACACATGACGACAATGAGCCTGTGGCGACTGATCTCAAAATGGTATTTCACCTAGACTGATTTTACTTTCAACGTAAATGAACTAACTCGCCGGTGTCAATTTAATAATTCCAAAGACATCGGTGAAGTGCATTCCACCCTCTTTAAAGTAGGCTTCGTTTAAACACCTCAGTAAACGACAGAAAAGTATACTGAATGAGCTGTTTTTCTCATTCTCCCCTTAGCTTTAGGAAAGGAGAGTTAATTGAAAATCCTAATTTTAAACGAATCGCGTCATACGGGATTGCACGCACACACAGAAAAAAGGTGTGCAGTATCCCCGAGTACCGTTTCAAAACTTGTTCGTAAAGGTCTCGTAGTATTTATTGAGAAGGGAGCTGGTTTACTCTCCCACTACAACGACAGCGAGTTTGAATCCGCTGGCGCTACGCTAATCGATACAGCTGATGAAATAGCCAGTGAGATTGATGTATTAGCGTGCGTAAACGCGCCGAATAAATTGATGGTTTCAACGCTGCCCGCTCACACTGTTGTAATTGGTCACTTAGATCCGTTTTTTCAGAAATCTCTCGTCAACCAGTTTGCTGAATCAAATATAACAGCACTTTCTGTAGAAATGATCCCTAGAAGCTCGCGGGCACAAAAAATGGATGCGTTAAGCTCGCAAGCCAGCCTCGCAGGTTACGTAATGGTGATGAAAGCTGCAAGCCGTCTCCCTTCAATTCTTCCTATGATGATGACGCCCTCCGGAACCATTAAGCCAGCAAAAGTATTTGTGATTGGTGCAGGTGTCGCTGGCCTTCAAGCCATTGCTACAGCGAAGCGCCTTGGTGCAAATGTACTTGCTTACGACACTCGTCCAGTGGTTGCAGAGCAAGTAGAGTCGTTGGGAGGAAAATTTCTTAACGTTGATATAGGAGAAACCGGACAAACAAAAGATGGCTATGCAAAAGAGTTAACCGACGAGCAGAAAGCGATTCTGGCAGAAGCTCAAAAGGAGGCAATACAAAGCTCTGATATCGTCATTACCACAGCGCAACTATTTGGCCGTAAACCACCATTACTAATTAGTAAAGACACCCTTTCTACAATGAAGCCAGGAAGTGTGGTCGTAGATATGGCAGCTCTTTCAGGCGGCAACGTAGAAGGTTCATCGCCTGGAGAAACCGTTAAAATAAATGATGTTTGTGTTATTGGAACCGGAAATTGGAGTGAAGAGGTATCACGTGCCGCTACGGATATGTATGCCAACAATATCTACAACTTGTTAGACGAGTTCATCAAGGATGATCCACCCGCCTTCCAATTGTCATTTGACGATGACATTCTGGCAGCCTCCGTCATAACCCATGACGGGAAAGTTACAAATCAATTGCTTATAAAATCATACGAGGGCGCTTAACCATGGATATCATTTACTTATTATTTATTGTGTTACTTGCCGCCTTTCTTGGTTTCGAGTTAATTCGTAAAGTTCCAGCCACCCTTCATACGCCTTTAATGTCAGGCTCTAACGCTATATCGGGAATAACGCTGGTTGGTGCTCTTGCTGCTTCTGGATCAAATAGCAGCCTGTTAACCACTATTCTAGGAACCGCTGCTGTTGCGCTAGCTAGCATAAATGTAGTCGGCGGATATCTAGTGACTGATCGCATGCTTGGCATGTTTAAGAAAAAAGACAATAGCTAAGAGAATGGCATTCATGAATTTAGAAATACTAATAAACTTTGCCTATGTGGTCGCTGCTGGGCTTTTCATTTTTGGGTTGAAACTATTGAGTCATCCCTCTACTGCGCGTAAGGGTAACTTCGTGTCTGCAGTAGGTATGTTTATTGCGGTCGTTATTACCCTTCTCGATCAGCAGATAATTAGTTATCAATACATATTTACAGGGATATTAGTCGGTGGGGTCTACGGAGCTTGGAAGGCGCGTAGTGTACAAATGACACAAATGCCCGAAATGGTTTCTCTGTTTAACGGCTTTGGAGGCGCAGCGTCTCTATTGTTAGGCTGGGCAACAATAAGTAGCATGACCGAAGAGACGCTTGCTAGCGGCCAGCCTTTCGTTTTTGTTACTATACTTTTGACCTTACTCATCGGTGGTGTAACCTTTTCAGGTTCTATTATCGCCTGGGGCAAGCTTTCCGGGAAGATGTCTTCAAAAGCACTTATTTTTAGCGGCCTACGGGAATTGAGTGTACTTCACCTTATCACCATGGTTGTAGTTGGTTTCTTGTTTGTTACGGAGCCAGAAAACACGTTGTGGCTCTACTGCATAATAGCAATCGGATTAAGTTTTGGGCTATGGGCTACGATATCTATTGGCGGTGCAGACATGCCTGTGGTCATTGCACTACTTAATAGCTATTCCGGTATAGCGGCATCTGCGGCTGGGCTAGCGGTAGGCAATACGATATTGATCGTTACTGGGCTTCTAGTAGGTGCTTCAGGTCTTATACTAACAAACATAATGTGTAAAGCCATGAACCGCTCATTGATGAACGTTCTACTTTCGGGCTTTTCAAAGCCCGTTGAACAAGGTGAAGTCATTACTGGTGAAATTAAGGTACTACCCCCTCAAGATGCGTTTTATGTACTTGAAGCAGCACAGGCCGTCTTGGTTGTCCCTGGTTATGGTATGGCTGTAGCGCAGGCTCAACATGCAGTTCGAGAATTGCATACCCTTTTAGAAGAAAATGGTTGTACCGTGGACTATGCCATTCATGCGGTGGCTGGTCGAATGCCAGGCCATATGAACGTGCTTTTAGCGGAGGCTGACGTACCTTACGACCAACTGTATGAAATGGATGACGTAAACCCACGCATGGAAAACTATGATGTGGTTATAGTTATAGGTGCGAATGATGTAGTAAATCCGGCCGCTAAGGAAATGAAAGGAAGCCCAATTTACGGCATGCCGGTTATTGAAGCGTATCGAGCGAAAACGGTATTTGTTCTTAAACGTTCGGCTAACGCCGGGTTTGCCGGAGTTGATAACCCTCTGTTTTTCAAAGAAAACACCAGGATGATTTTGGGTGACGCGAAAGAAACCATTAATAGTCTAATTCGCGAATTCGGCGATTAAATTTATGTTCGAAAGGCCCTAGCTTTACGGGCCTTTTTCATTTACACAACCTTACCGAACATGGTGTCGTTTTTTATGTCTTTCGAAATACTTGGACAAGCCTTTGGTATATTCGCTTTCTTAGTGGCGATTTACTCATTTACACATAAAAACGACTTTAAACTTAAAGTAAGTTTGATAGTAATGTTTTCATTTCAAACAGCTCACTTTTTCTTCTTAGGTTCAGCAACAGGCACTATTGCTAACGCACTTAATTTCTTTCGCACTATTATCTCTATACGAAGTACGCATGGCTATGTAGGCGCTAGCTTTATCTTATTGAATATTGCGTGGGGTGCTTCGAACGTAAATGGCGTTATCGACGTATTCCCAATATTTGGTGCTTGTATTGGAACCTATGCTATTTTCTATGCCTCGGGTATAAAAATGAGAAAGCTGTTTATTTGTGGCGCCGTTTTTTGGCTAACTAATAACATTTATCTTGGTTCGATAGGTGGGGTATTACTAGAGATCACGGTAATCATCGCCAATGGGCTTACGATTTTCCGTCTCAAGAAAGATGCAATTAAAGAGTCAGAGGCGAGTTCATAAACACTATTACGAACCCGCTTATCAACTTGTTATAAAACCTTTCGCTTTTCTAATGTGTACCACCGCTCTAGTTCACGCATCAAACTCTTAACTCTTTCGGGGTAACGTTGGGCTAAATCAACTTCTTCATGTTCGTCGCTAGCAAGGTTATATAAACGGGGGCTTACCAAAAAGTCATCGTGATACTTTTGGTAACTCACGTTTTCCCCGTCATAGCTTACGATAAGCTTCCAGTTGTCCTTAATCACCCATCGATAAAGCAGTGTGGACTCTACATCATCCAAATCCACCATATCGTGGGCAAATCCCTCTCCAAAAATAGCTTCACGATTAATTGGCGAACCACTAGCGAGCTCATCGTATAAATTTAAGCCCGGCAGGTCGTTGGGTACTTCAATACCTGCGGCCCCTAATATGGTAGGCACAATATCTATGCTGCTAACGCGTTCAGGCCTTAATTGAGATGAGAATGTACCTGGCAATGAATAAATAATAGGGGTACGTACGCCACTTTCATTAGGGCTTTGTTTCGACTTTGGTAAAAACCTATCGGTTTGCTTAGGGTTAGTAACCCATCCATTGTCGGAAACATATACAATCAACGTATTGTCCATCAAACCGCGTTTTTCGAGATGATCAAACAGTTGCCCATTCGTTTCATCAAACCATTCGATCATAGCGTAATATTTAGCGATAGACTCCGGCAGGTCATACTTTTCGTACTTTGATAGTATCCGCTTAGGGGGCGTATGTGGTGAATGCGGCATAAAGGGGGCATACCACACAAAGAATGGCTTATCGGCATCATGAGTCTTGTCGATAAAACGGGTAATAGTATCTACACCTTCGCGTCCAATCTTCAAACCTTCATCACCATGGCGACCGCCTGGTTTCGGAAATCCCTTTGTCATCCCCTCATCAAAACCACCACGCTGATAACTACCTTCCCACCACTTACCGGTCTGCAAAGATACGTAGCCTTTTTCTTTTAAAAGTTCTGGGAGGGTTTTAACTTCATCAATTTTCGAAATTATTTGCGAACGAAGCTGTTGATACTCGTCACCTTTTTTACCTCCCGGGGTTTTTCTGGAAGGGTCGTTTCCAGTAATGCCATGCTGACTTGCATAAAGGCCTGTTGCAATAGTTGCTAAAGAAGGTCTGCAAAGTGACGTTGGAACATAACCTTTGCTGAACGTAACCCCTTCGTTAGCCAAACTATCTAACCTTGGTGTTTCAACGATGTCATGACCCATGAAGCTATAATCATTCCACGCATGATCATCAGATAATATTAAGAGTATATTTGGTGGCGTTGTTTGTTTTGCGACATTAGCAGTTGCTTCTTTTGTACTTTGGTTAGCACAGCCTGCGAATGAAAATAAAAGAACTGCGCAGCTTGTCAAAGTCAACAGGCGTTGTTTTACTTTTCCTTGGTATAAGGGCATTTTTACTCCTGAATCTGTACATTAATTAGCACCACGCGTTTTTATTCGACTTTTCAATCAATGAACGTCTGTGAATATTGGAGATCAAGACCCTCACCCTGTTTCGAACAGACTTGTTCTTTCCCCAAGCGCGGTTTGCAGGGGAGTAACAAATCTCTATTTATAGAGCCGCAGGTACAGAGCCCCTGACCAACGCGTAAAACTAGGGGCTGTAGTTAAAACGGTTTTTATTTATCCCATTTCAGCATTTCTGACGCTGCCAATAGTACAGCACCGGTGCCGTATAGCTGCGAGTCAGATTCTTTTACAGGGTCAGGACTCTTTCCAACGTGCTGAACCCAATGAACACGCCCATCGTCAGTAACAGCTTTCGCAATTGCTTCCCAACCTTTTTCAACGATATCTTTAGAACGTTGGTCGGTCAGAATGCCGTTATTAACTCCCCACGCTAAACCAAAAGTAATGAATCCAGTGCCACTTACCTCTGGTGTTCTTACCTTATCGGGGTCCATCAAAGAGGCGGGCCAGTAACCGTCTTCTTTCTGAAGCGCCATTAACCCTTCTGCATTCTTTTTATAAAGCTTGATATAACGTTCTTTAGAAGGATGGCCTTCAGGTAGTTGTTCAATAATCATCGGAATAGCAGCAAAGACCCACCCATTTCCGCGCCCCCAAAAGACGGGTTCACCGTTATCGCTTTTTGCATCGAAATAGCGGCTATCTCTATAGAACAAGCCATAGTCTTCAGAAAACAAGTAGTCAGCAGAGGCCCAAAACTCTTTATCGCCGTACTCAAGATATTTAGGATCGCCAGTAACTTTGGTCATTTGTGCCCAAGCACGAGGTGCCATAAACAACGCATCTGCCCAACACCATCTTAGCTGACAGTTTCCTTCCAGATGATATTTACCTGTACTCGATTCGCTATCACTCATCTCTAAGCCAACTTGAGGAGGCTTGTTCAGAATCATATCGAACACTTCTTTGGTAGGTCCATATGCTTCTTGAATACCTTCACGCTCAGCAAGCCATAGATAGGTTTGCGCAATCGCATGGTCATCTGCATGATAGGGTCGCTCTAGAATTAACTCATAATTCTCTCTTTCAGCGACTTCTTTTACGAAATTCTCTAGTTTTTGATCATCAGTCGCATCTATCCAACGGGTTAAACCGATATAAAAAGCAGCCTGGATCCAGAACTTTGCATTTTCAGATTTGGCACGGTGCGAATCAGGTATGTAATCTAAATTACCAAATTGCGCTATTTGCCAGTTGGCGGCACTTTTCCCAATGCGCTGCGCAGCAGATTGGATGTCCTGCTTAGTCACTTCCTTCGCTGCTTCCATCTGTTTTACTGGTTCAGCAGCAGCGTTTTGTACTTTCTGCTTTGGTGGCTCACCAGAGCAAGCACTTAGGCCTAGCACTACACTCAGTGCAATGGCGGATAGTTTCAGTTGTTTGTGATTCATATTTATACTCAACTAATTTATTGCAGACTACGTGCTAATTTCCCAATTAAGAGGTTTAGTTTGTAACTTGCATAGCCGACCTATTTAACGATTTAAGGCTGCTAAGCGATCTACGTACAGGGCCATCTTCACCCACCAAATAAATTTTAATGTTTTCATCGCTTTCTTTTTCAGCTACCAGCATCTGAGCTTCGGGGTGGGCGTTCTGAATTAGCGTTGAAATAGCGAAATTTGCATTTTCTGTTCTAAGCACAGTCGATTCTTCTGTGAATGAATTTCCGTCATTATTGCTGTTCCACCAAGACAAAATTGCATCACCATCTTTTTCATAGGCCACGAGATAACGAATATCTTCGGGGTCAGTGACACTGAAATCACCTCGAGACACGCCTTCGTACCCTTCGATAATCTTATTGCCGCCTAACCACTGCTTACCATCCCACCAAACGTGCCTAGTTTGTTTAGGGCCGCCGGTTTTTGCTCCCTTATCAACACCAGCATTTATTGCAATGTGTGGATGACCTTTACTATCAAGATGTGAGGTGCCGTTAAAAGTCCACAGGTCGCCCGTTTTCATTGCCAATGTTTTTTCATCAGCAATCTCTTTTGTGACGGGAAGAGACAAAGGCTCTCCTTTTACATTGCTCCATTCGTTCGTTTTTGTATTAAAATTCATGAAATAGACATCATGGCGCTCTGTTGTATGTCCTCGCCCATTAACGCCAGCACCACCATCCCAGCAAACGTGGTAGTCGTAGGATATAATTAGATTATCCCCCTCGCCTTTCCCCACCCAGGCATACCAGCTATCTACCGCTTTAATATCCGTTCGCCTTTTGTGTTTAAGGAATGAAACTGGAGCAGAGAAAGTTCGTCCATTGTCTACTGACTTCTGATAAACCCAATCGCTTCGATGAGCCCCGTGACGGAAAAACAGGTAAATATCACCGTTGTCCATTTTGACTACTTGGTTGTAAGTACCAAAAGGTGTGATGTTATCTAAATCTTCCCATTCAGTGATATCGTAAGGTCGTTTGGAAACCGCATGTTTGTTTGCACCAAAATGCGTATTACCTAAATGGTTTTTTCCGTTTGACGCGTGGCCGCCATGACCACCGTAGAAAATGTGAATATAGCCTTCATTATCGATGAGCATGGTTGGTTTACCGTGGTTATCGAACTTCTTGCCACCATCACGACGACCTAACTCGCTGGTTCCTGCTTTGAAAGGGCCTTTCCATACTTTCGAGCTGTGATTATAAGTAGCAACGAACGGGTCTTCTTTAGGGCCTTGATACGACACATAGGTTATACCGTTCTGGTGAATAGCAGCTGGATGCTGAACAATAGCTAGAGGATTACCCACTGCGTTATCAGCAAAATATTCTATATATTGAGTGTCTTTAGGGGCAGCAGACTCAGTATTACTGGCTTGCGTGACACAGCCAGATAAAAGAACCCCACTCATCAACGCTGTACTCAATGCTATTTGCGTTTTTTTGAGTAAAAACTGACGTTTTAACATCTTGTTCGTCCTAGTCATCTTCTTATACTAATCTTTGTTTGCTTCAAATAGCGCTAAAAATTCGCTAGCAATGTCTGGATTTTCCTTTGAAAGATCACGTAATTCAGCAGGGTCTTTTTCGATGTTAAATAGTTCAAGTGGTGCATCGTAACCGTAACGAACCGCTTTCCACTCACCTTTACGAGCAGCCTGAAATGTATCACCAATTACGCCTGAGTTAGGATCACCCACCTGCTTCGAAAACTCCCAATATAGAACACGCTCGCCCATTTCACTTGGCTCAGTTTTAAGAAGACCTACAATAGATTTACCATTCGTTTTAACTCTCGGTACCATGTTCAAGTTTACGTCCGCTAGTTCAGCGACAGTAGGCATAACATCGGCGAATAGCCAAGGCGTGTCATCAGTACGACCTGCTTTAATTCTCTCTGGCCAATGAACAATCATAGGTACGTGAATACCACCGTCATATAAATCTCGCTTCATTCCGCGATACGGTTCAGAAGCTTTCAAGTATTCAGGATCGGCGCCACCTTCATCGTGCGGGCCATTGTCAGATGTAAAGAAAATGAGCGTGTTATCAAGTTCACCCATTTCATCTAACTGTTCAACGATTTGACCAATGTAGTGATCGAGTGCTGATACCATGCCAGCTAGTGTTGCGTTAGGTTTGTCAACAGGTTCTGGATAGTATGAAGCGTACTTATTGGCAGGATTTCCACCCTTCATACCTGTGTATGGTGTTTCGGCGAACTTATATTGCTCACTAAATTTCTCTGGAACACCTAACTCTGCGTGTGGCGACGAGTAAGCAAGCATAATAAAGAAGGGGTTTTCTCGCGGCTGCTTTATATATTCAATAGCTTCTTTGGTAAATAGCTCTTGAGCATACGCGCCTTTTTTACCGCCCTCGTTTTCAGGAACGCGAATTTTCTTACCGTCTTTCCATACAATATGAGGATATTGGCGATGACCCTCTAGAATTGAATAAAATCCGTACCATGTATCAAATCCCATCGCATGGGGGTCTGTAACCCCCATTTGTGAACCAATAGAGTACTTACCAAACAATGCTGTGTCATAGCCGCCGTGCTTTAGTACGTGCGCTAGGGTTATGTCCATTTCTGTTAGCTGAACGGTATTTGAATTATTTGTCATTAAACGACCGTCTCTTCCTGTGAACAGGGAGACGCGAGATGGAGAGCACACTGTATTACCCGCATAGGCTTGATCAAAGCGGATACCATTGGAAGCAAGCTCGTCTAAGTTTGGTGTTTTGATTGGTGTATTGCCATAGGCACCGACTTGATTGAAGCCTAAATCATCTGTAAGGATGAAAAGGATATTGGGTTTGTCCTGTGCAGCTACACTAGAAGAAAGAGATGTGAATAAAGCACCAAGTACGCTTATAAGGCTAAACCTAAGTTTGTTCATGGTATTTCCTAATTAAAGTTGAAGAATTAAACTGTTTATTTTTTGTGTCTGCAGATTATTCTAGGCAATGTGCAGTTAACGTTGTTGGCTCAGGTATAAAAGCTCTTCCTTTATCACGATTTGGCGGTAAGGCCTCCCATGCTAAGTAAAAGCGTTTTCCAGCAGTGGGATAATTGCTATCTGTTGATAGTTGCTTCAAAGCCTTTGTGTATAGAGGCATATCGTTTGTGCTATCGTATGCGAGCAATGCTGGTGGAATTTGTGAGCCAGTAGTCTCAGACTTAACGTCAAGCGAATCAGCATCTAGTGTGTAAGCGTAAGATTTACCATCTAAATCCGCATACACTTCAATATCTCCACTATCAAGAAGCTTCGCTGGCTTCTTAACCGTAAGTGTAGTGGGAAGAGCGCCTGTCATATTCAATTCTTGACGAGAGTCTTTCCAATTAGATATTTGAAAGCTTTGCCAACTTCCATTGTCATTTCTCGCTAGATAAAGTTGGCTATCACCGTTCTTATCGTAAGCTTGGTATGAAATCAAAGGTCGAGCTTTATGGTCAAATCCAATAGGAGTGTGCCCGTTGAGAATGCCTGAAAATTGAGGAAGGGGAACCGCCGCCTCGCTATTTCTTAGCTTCATCGGGAGAGACAGTGAAGTACCATCGGATCTCTGCCAGGTCACAAGATCTTTGCTTTTAGCATAAGAAATATCGTGATTAGAGGCTGCGACAGGAGTTTCTCTCCAAACCCAAGAAAGGTGGAAATAGCCGTCTGGGCCAAGAACGGGCCCCCAAAAGTAGCCGTTTCTTTCGCCTTCGCCATCTACTAGCGGCGTATCGTGTAATCTTTGCCAAGTCCCAGTTTTAGCATCAAAGGCGTTGTAAATCTCGTTACCACTACCGCTTCGACCGTTCCGATATTTAAAATAGAGCTTTCCTTCAGCATCGTTAAAAAACTCTGGATAGGTCATACGTTTTTCGGTTTCTTTGTCCGCCATGAAGTCAACGCGTTTCAAGCTTCGTACGTCGTTTGGGTTTTCACTTTTAAAATACACGATAGGGTTAACGTGTAAATTACCAACAATGTGAATATACCCTTCTTCATCCAAACCGATAACGACGCTATTATGACTGTCCCAGCCTAAGTAGCTGTCTAGCTTTTGGAATATCCAGTTACCCGTAGGGTATGGTTTATAGGCGACACTCATTTGCCTACTGGCGTCGTAATACGCCACAATCTGCTGGTCACTCTTCCCAACATAGTCAAACGCAACCCGATGTCCCGACCAAACACGGTCTATTGCTTCAACTTCGAAGCAGCCGGCTTTATCAAAAGTTTGTGCAGCGGTTACGCTACTGATGCTAACCGCACAACCCATAACACTCTGAAGTAGCAATGTCTTTAATCGGTCCACTGAAAAGCCTCTAAACGTTAATACATCGTTAATATCTATGGCAACTCTAAACAAAACAACAGTCATTTACAATCTTTTTCACTCACAAAATAAACACTATGCTTGCTTAATTCTTCAGCACTAACGAAGCAGAACAAAAAACGAATAAAAGCAGATAGATAAGGTAACAACGTAAAAAAAATAAGAAGAATTAAAGTTAGAGAGATGAAGGAATGTATTTATAATTTAGTGGTTTGAATCGTTAATCATGCCTTAGAAAGGACTGCAACTTATAAAAAAGATTGGATTTGACTTAATATTAACATTAGTGATTAAAATAATGTTAATATTATTTGAAGGTAAAGAAGTAGTCGTTATCGCTTGATACCGAGGGATAATAAGTAAACAGGTGGATTAGCCATGAACAACGTTACGTTAAATATTATCAAAGTTATGATGACTATTACTTTAATTCTTTGTGGTTCAGTTAGCGCTAACGCAAATCAGCCTAATATTTTGTGGTTAGTCATAGAAGATATGAGTCCCCTTCTACCTGTATACGGCGACGACAGCATAGAAACACCAAACATATCTCGCTTGGCTGACGAGGGTGTTGTGTATAATAACGTTTTCTCAACATCAGGCGTTTGCGCACCAAGTAGAGCAGCGTTAGCGACAGGGCTGTACCCCAATGGGTTTGGCGCCAATAACATGAGAACGTCGTCCAATACCAAAGAAACTGGTCTGCCAAAATATGAAGCTGTCCCACCGTTAAATACAAAAATGCTGAGCCAATTGTTACGAGAGGCCGGTTACTATACTACCAACAACTATAAAACGGACTACCAATTTAAAGCTCCTAAAACAGTGTGGGACGAGAATGGGATTTACGCTCACTGGCGAAACCGCCCGAGTAACAAACCTTTTTTCTCTATTTTCAATTTCACTACAACTCATGAGTCAGGTCTATTTGAACCTTACGGTATAAGAGAGTTGGAAAAGCGACATTACTTTTCTAGTGACGCTGATAAGATTTCGGCACTGCCTAACGACCATAGAGTTAAGACGGATAAAGACTCTACACCTATTCACGTAAACCCAAAGACAAAATTTCCAGTCCCACCTTATTTACCCGATACGCCAGTTGTCCAGAGAGACCTATGGAAGGTTTACAATAATTTAGCCGAAACTGATAAACAAATTGGAGCAATTTTAAATGCGTTAGAGGATGACGGCTTACTAAGCAACACCATAATAGTTTTCTACTCTGATCACGGCGGTCCGATGCCAAGACAGAAACGCCTAATCTATGACAGCGGCCTAAAAGTTCCATTGATTATCCGCTTTCCCAATGGCCAGAAAGCAGGAACGATAGAAGAGCGTCTCGTGTCTTTTGTGGACTTCGCACCAACTACACTTTCTATGGCTGGGATTCCTATCCCAAGTTATATGCAAGGGGAAAACTTTTTAAACACCTCAGATGAAAGAGAATACATTTACGCCGCAGCAGATAGGTTTGATGGTTTTACTGACACGATAAGAGCCGTCAGAGATCACTGCTATAAGTATATTCGCAATTACCGTCCAAATGACCCTTATTACCTTCCTGTCGCATACCGAGAGAAAATACCGAGTATGCGCGAACTACTTGCATTAAATGCTGCGGGTAAACTTAATGAAGCACAAAGCCAATGGTTTCGAAAAACCAAGGACACTCATGAGCTTTTCAATGTTTGTAGTGATCCTTACGAACTATCGAATCTTGCCTACATTAAAAACTATCAAAATAAACGTAAAGAGATGGAGAGTGCACTCAACAGCTGGCTAGAAGATATAGGTGACGACCCTTTAAGAACTGAGAGGCAACTCATTGCTACGTTATGGGACGATGCAAGTACTCAGCCTAAAACCGAAACACCCAGAGTAATCATTGAAAATGGTAAAGCCGTAATTGCTAGCGAAACGCCCGGAGCCTTTATTTCTTTTAGAGTCAAAGATAATGAAGCCTCACCTAACTGGCAAATTTATAGCGATGAGCAGTCTATTGAACCTGGTGTAATTGAAGCTATTGCACATAGACCAGGGTACGCCGAAAGTGCAACCACAACGCTTATCATTAAAGCAGACTGATAATCAAGGAGTTAAACAAATGAAAGTTGTAAGAGCATTTTGGCTTGCCGCAGTTACGGTTATCTTTTTAGGGGCATGTTCGGCCCATTCTTACATCGAAAACGATAAACCCATTTCATTAAAAGTGGGGGAAGGGTTCGCAAACCCTATTGGGTATTACGAATCTACGCCGCGCTTTTCTTGGAAAGCTCAAATACATAACAAAAAGTCTACTCAACAATCGGCGTATCAAATACAGGTTGCGTCAACATCTGAAGGCTTAATGAATAAACCCGACAAGTGGGACAGTGGAAAAGTACAGTCTTCGGCGATGTCATGGGTAAAGTACAATGGTAAAACGCTTAGCTCCAGAGAGCGAGTATTCTGGCGTGTAAGGTTTTGGAATGAAAACAATATGGCATCACAATGGAGTGATGTAGCGCATATTGAAATGGGCCTGCTCGAGAACAGCGATTGGAAAGCCAAATGGATAGGCGCGAGAGAAACACAAGTTTCTGCATCACCTTCTCAGAGCACTTTTGCAACACCACAATATTTTAGAAAACCGTTTTCATTAGATAAAGAAGTGAGCAATGCAAGGTTATACGTAACCGCTAAGGGTGTGTTTAAAGTTTTCTTAAATGGTGAAGATGTTACCGCTAACGATGCTTTGCCACCAGGTTGGACACCTTATGAAAAGCGCATTGAAACACTTACCTACGATGTAACCTCTTTAGTAAACCAGAACAGAAATACGCTTGGAGCCATTATTGCGGGAGGTTGGTACTCTGGCAGAATTGCAGATTTAAAGGAAACCGACCATTCAAAACCGCCGCGCTTTCTAGCCCAACTAGAAATCACCTATTCAGACAACTCTACGCTACTCGTTACGTCGAACGATTCTTGGAAAGCAACGCAATCGGGGCCAATTCGCTTTGCCAGTAATTATGATGGAGAACGATATGACGAAAGGTTTGATATGGATGGTTGGGCTACACCAGGTTTTGATGATTCTCAGTGGAGCGCGGTTGTCACCGAAACGGTAACCTCTGACACGCTCCTGCGTCCAAAGCGTCATTTGCCAGTACGCAATATAAAGCAATTAAAACCACTATCATTCGAACAAGTTGATAAAGACACCGTCATTTTTGATTTTGGTCAAAATATGGTTGGTGTGCCCTCAATTAATATTCCCGTTAAAGAAGGAAAGGAAGTTAAATTACGTTTCGCTGAAGCACTACACAAAGGAAGCTTTTACACTGAAAATTATCGCTCGGCGCATTCAACAGATTACTACCTACCCGCAAAAGATGGCATCGTCAAATATACCCCTACCTTCACGTTTCATGGTTTTCGATACATAGAAGTTTCTGGTTTTGACGAAAGCAAAGTTCCAGTAAAAGATTGGATAGTAGCGAACGTGCAACATTCCGACATCGCGCTGTATAACAATTTCTCTAGCGCAAACCCAAAACTGAACAAACTATTCGAAAATATTAACTGGGGGTTAAGAGGCAACTTTTTTGATATCCCCTTGGACTGCCCGCAGCGCGACGAACGGTTAGGCTGGACAGGTGATGCCAACGCTTTTATTGCTCCGTCAATGTACATGGCCGATGTATATGGTTTCTGGTCTGCGTACCTTAATAGTTTGCGCGAAGAACAAACTGAAGACGGTTTCGTTCCGCTCTACGTGCCCTTTGTAAAATGGATAAACTGGACATCATCGGGTTGGGGCGACGCCGCGACTATTCTCCCGTGGGAGCTCTACATGATGACAGGTGATAAAAAGATCCTAGAAGACAGCTATCCATCAATGAAAGCTTGGATTGATTACCACGAAAGTCAGGCTAAAGACAATATTTCAAGCATGATGACGTTTGGTGATTGGCTACAACCTTATCCTGAAAAAGAAGGCAAAGGCGCTAATCGAGGCGACACTGACTTCTCTCTTATATCGACAGCATTTTTTGCTCGTTCGGTAGAACTAACAAGAAAAACAGCACTAGAGCTTGGCTTCAACGAAGATGCTATCCATTTAGCGAGTAAACACGAAGAGCTAGCAAAAGCATTCCGAAGTAAATTTTTCGACCAAGATCTAAACGTTGTTAAAGGAAAGGAAACACAGACGGCTTATCTTCTTGCACTCGCTTTCAATCTTCTACCTGAAAACGATGTAAAAGTAGCACAAACTAAACTCGTTTCTTTACTTGAAGCCTCTGACACGCATTTAAGAACAGGCTTCTTGGGGACGCCGCTGCTTGCGGAAGTTCTACAGGAAGCGGGACGTACAGACCTTGTTTATGCATTATTGTTTAAAGAAACCTATCCATCTTGGTTTTACTCAATTAACAATGGCGCAACTACCACGTGGGAACGCTGGAATTCATACTCTTTAGAAGACGGATTCAATCCACAAGGTATGAACTCATTGAACCACTACGCTTACGGTACAATTTCTAGATGGTTTTACGAAGGTATTCTTGGTGTTAGGCCAACGTTACCAGGCTTTAAAAAAGCGGTAATATCGCCTCAACTTACTTCGCAACTCGGCTTTGCTGAAGGTGCCATACCTACACCGAGTGGAACTATTGATGTGAGTTGGACGATGGCGGACGGGGGATTCGATGTATCGGTGACAGTTCCCTTCAATACGACCGCAGAATTTGTCCCACCAGCGCACTACCAAGTTGAGCGTGCAGCAAAGTCTAATGGGGAGATACTTAAACAGTGGACATCCTTAACGGCTGGCCAATATCAGTTTCGCGTAACTGACGACGGTAACGACTCCAAGGAAACGTTATGACGATTAACTATATGAATAGAGTAAACGCATCTGCTTGCTTACTTTTTTCATTAATTGCGGCTACTAACAGCTTTGCTAGCGTGAAAGACTCTATCATTAATACTGAAAACAGAACGGCGGTAATAGAAGCTGAAAACTATTCTGCGCAACATAACGCAGATACACGCCGCTGGATTGTTTTTAATAGTCATAGCAATAACGCCCATGGTTTAGCAGATAGTGACAAACTCCATTTGGAGGGTGCCAGTAACAATGCGTATATTGAGCTACTGCCAGACACAAGAACTAACCATTACGAACCTTTAGCACACGATGTTAATTTCTCGGCCACACCAGGTAAGTTAGCTGTTCTAACCTACCCTGTTTATTTTGAAGCCCCAGGTAAATACTTCGTTTGGGCAAGGGCCTTTAGTTCAGGGAGCGAAGACAACGGTTTACATGTAGGTATCAACAATACATGGCCTCTCAGTAGTCAAAGACTTCAGCTATGTGAAGGCAAAAACAAATGGACGTGGTCTTCTAACCAAAGAAGAAAAGACAACCATTGTGGAACACCAAACACTATCTGGTTAGATATACCTGAAAGTGGTGTACACAACATCACAATATCTATGAGGGAGGATGGCTTTGAGTTAGACAAAATTATTCTGACCAAAGACCCTAATTATAAGCCCGAGGGCATAGGCCCAAATGAAACAAGACGCCAACCTTCCCCCCTTCCATCAAAAGAAACGTTTGTTGGCATAGAAGAATACAGCCTTATTTTAGAGGCTACGCAAAATTTTGAGTCTGCTGGTGATATCCCCTTCTATAAAGACCACAGAAATAGAGCCCTGGGTATTGATGCCAGAGAAACACAGTATAGAAACGTGTGGGCTACATCTAAATTAGAAGTTCCTGAAAAGATGTGGGGTAAAAAAGCGATAGCTAGCCAGAATTTTAAGAACGTCATATTGGTTACACTAGGTGAAATAGACGGTGAGTCATCTTACAGAGTGCTACTGAATGGCAACGAAATCGGTAGCTTTACCAATAATGAAACCACCACCGATTATCAAGAAAACTATTTCAACTTAGGCTCACTCACGTTAAAGCCAAGTGACATCATCACCGTTCAAGCAAAGGCCGTGACCAACGGAAAAATTCCTGAAAATGGTGGCACAGCGTATGCCAGAGGCAGATGGCGCGGACTGGTGTTTCAAAAATAGTTTTAGTGTGCAATAACTGGAGAGATTACGATGAAATACCCCTCGATTTTTAGCCTATTTACCGCGCTTTTGATGTTAAACGGATGCACGTCAACTCAGCCTTTGTTGGATGAGTCACTGTCTAACTTCGACAATGTATATGACGACGGTGAAGCAAACTTTGTTGATGGTGAGCTTCAGCTTATATCAGAGAACAATTGGTTCTTCTCAACCAAAAAGGTATACGACGACTTTGTCCTAGAAGCGGAAGTAAAAATGCCTGATACCTCTGAATACAGTAATTCAGGAATAATTTTTCGAGGCCAAATTGTTGACACCGACAAAGGTAAGCAAATTGTCGGCTATCAAGTAGATATAGATCCCAGTGACAGAAAATGGACAGGCGGATTCTTCGATCAGGGCCGCAGAAAATGGTTGTACCCCAGCCACCCTACCCGTTCTCACCCCGATGAAGACTTTGTTACCAACTACTTAGGTGAATGGAGTAAAGAGCAAGGCGAAGCTTATAGTCACTTAATGTGGAATAAGGTCAAAATTGTGTGTAATGGTTCCGATATAAAAATCTTTATTAATGATTTACTAACGACCCATGTCAAAGATACAAAAGACCGTAAAGGTGTAATTGCTTTTCAGCACCATGGTAGTAAAGCGTATAAGGAAGAGCGGGATAAGAGTAACATTGTGCGCTTTAGAAACATTACGATTACTCCCATGTAAGTAACAAAACGGAGAAATGATTATTCACCCAAAGTTCTGAGATGGTAGGTTTAAAAGTTTCTAGCTGAAGTACAAAGGCATTTATGGAGAAGAGTTATGAGTAACACAACCACGTTTAAAGCACTGCTTGTTGAAGAGCACAGCGATAATACGTTTAGCAAAAAAGTCGTAGAGCGAGAAGTTAGCCAACTTCCAGAAAACGATTTGCTAATAGATGTGCATTACTCGTCTTTGAATTATAAAGACGCTATGTCAGCAAGTGGCAATAAGCGAATTAGCCAGAACTTTCCTCACACGCCGGGAATCGATGCCGCTGGTGTAGTAGTAAGCGATAAATCGGGTACTTATAGTGCTGGTGACGAGGTGCTTGTGTTCGGATATGACTTAGGCATGAACACACCTGGCGGACTTGGCCAAAAGATATCGATTCCAGCCGAATGGGCCGTTGCATGTCCCAGCTCGTTAACGCTAAAAGAAGCCATGATATATGGCACGGGTGGATTAACAGCCGCGCTGTGCATTCAGAAATTAGAGAAGATGGGGGCGAAACCAAGTGATGGCCCAGTTGGCGTTACCGGCGCCACTGGAGGAGTGGGCAGCATAAGTATCGCCCTACTCTCTCACCTTGGCTATGACGTAGTCGCCTTTTCAGGTAAGCCTGAACAATCTGAGAAGCTAAAGTCACTGGGTGCTAGCGAAGTTTTGCACAGAGAAGTCATTTTAGAAGTAAAAGACGCTATTGTCGGCAAGCCCAAGTGGGCTCACGCCATTGACACGCTTGGTGGAGATTACTTAACAGGGTTGCTGAAGCAAGTTAAACCAGGAGGTGGGGTAACGTCTGTCGGGCTAGCCGCTTCACCAGACATAGCCATGAGTATTATTCCTTTTATCACGCGCGGCGTTTCTTTATTGGGTGTCGATTCTGTTTATATTCCACTTGAAGACAAGCAACACATTTGGAAGCGCGTGGCGACCGACATGAAACTGCCAGATTTAGAGAGCTACTATCAAGAAATATCACTACATGATACACCAGAGTACCTCGACCGATTCCTTAACGGGCAAGTGGTTGGGCGGTACGTCGTAAATTTAAAAGACGCGTGAATTCATTAAAGAAAGTTGATTGCTGAACAATCGCCTCATTTTTTTAGAAATGGGGCTCTTTTGCCAGCACATACACGATCAATCGCCCCCATCAAGCGATTAGCCGACTGTACGAACGCTACTGCCACGCCCGAGCCTTAACGGCCTATCTTACTTGACGAAGTTCAGCTTCAGATAACACGTACACGTTTAGAGTTTGAATTTGGACTTCCGCTGTGTACGTCAAGCGGACATTTCATCTTCTTTCCCATGAAAATACAGGACGTGGTTTTTCAGTTGAAACGAGTGATACTATGAAGTCTCAGTAATAAGCTGTTATGTTTAATGAGCTAGCAACACTGCAACCAAGGAAGAAGAGGTCAAGTTGTCAAAGCAAAGTAATGTAAAACACACGCAGGATGAATTTCTTCTTAACCAGTTTAACGAAATGTCAGAGAATCCCGAATACTGGCATAACAAAGCAGCGGAACTATTTACATCTGCTGGAGTAATTTGGAAGGCCATGAACAGTGGAAAGGACTTATATGGAAAGTGCGATGCCACATATAAAATGTTAATGGGGATGTCTTTTGAAGCTTTATTAAAGGGGCTTTGCATTGAAAGTAGAAAAGTTACTACAGCTGATATAATAAGTCATGACCTTGTAAAGATTTCAAAAATTATCGAATTACCTCTAAATAAAGGAGAAAATAAAATATTGATGTTATTGTCTGATTACATCAAATGGGCTGGAAAGTATCCAATTCCGAAAAATTCGGGACAATTACAACAATACAGAACTATGGTCGCTTCAACCGAATTTGATAAAGTTAATATCGGCGGCTCTAACGCAAGCATTTCAAATAATGCTTTAGATTATGAAGAATTGACTCCTTTATGGCGCAGGCTTTCAGATAAATTACTAAAAACTCCTACTTAAACATAATAAGTCAATTAAATGCGGGACTGCTAAAGCTGGGATCGGTTCCACCTTGCTACACAGTTTAGCCAAGCACTATCAGCCCCTTATTGGGGTGTTGAAGGTCTGCTACTTGTCTTAAGCAGACTATATTCACTGAAGCATTAAGATCTGCTTCACTGACATCTTCACCGTTTAATAGGGGGCGCATGTGAACTATCTCTCAACAGAACTAAGCCTAGATCTGCAAACCTCACTCTACAAAACGCAGAGCCCGCGCTAAAGCTTGAGGTTAGCGATCGTTTCTTTGATGCAGTTATGAAATATCTCATTAACCATACGCACCTCTCCAGCTTTGCCAGGGTGCTGTTCTTCATTTTTAACAACATTCATTAAATGACTAGCATTTTGCTCGATAGCTTTTGTCATTTTTCTCACCTGAACCGCTGCCAAAGAAGCGGGAACACGTAACTCCTCAGCAAATTCCATAATGTTTGCTTCAGACAATTCTCCCAAGAATTGTGCTTTCCCCATGGGCTGGGACAATTCATGATCCATGTGTTTATGCGGCAATTCATATATCGCCGTCGACAATAAATCATAATGTGGGGTCATAACTACATCAGAGTCTTTGATGAAGAATGAGAGGTTTTTCAGATGAGCGTCGCCATTGCCAACGAACGCATTAAATAAAGCCCAGCGAAAGATATCCAGCGTTGTTTTGGCCTTCATTCTAGAGAGCTGCGCCAGTTTGTTTAGACTCTCTGCTGTACTGTTGGGATATTTCATATTTGGTGCAAGATTCAGTAACTGACAACCATCTAAGACATGGCAACGATGTTGATCGGGGTACAAACCTACGCGGTCAAACCGCTCTATAAGGTATACCGGCTCTGGCAAATAGCGAATATCTACCGAAGGGACGTCTAAACCACAAAGCTTTGCCAACGTCATGACAAACCATTCATTCCTAACGGTATGGTAATAAACATCTGGCGAAGAATGTTCAGGTTTAAGGATGTGAGTCGACGGAAAAAATCCAGAAGGCTCCAGAATTTCACCGTCGCGATATATAACCAGCATCTTGTGCTGCGCCCCAGCTACGGACATTCTTTTACGCTCAGCGCGGTTCAAAGGCGCTTTTGGCAAATTTTTTATTCGCTCATTCACTTCTTCGTAAGTAAGTGAATGTACTTCACCTCGTGTAAGCTGCTCGCCTTCTGGCAACAAGGTTATGGCGCCAGCGGATTCAGCACCTGCAACTTTGAGTAATCCAAAGGCATCTTCTATTGGCACTCTCACGTTTTTTGCCAGCAAATCACGCGCTTTCTCTTCGGGTAACAGGTTGTCAAAAAACCACTGCACCGGTCGATAGGTTCCGCCGTCGATGTGCTTCCCTTCTCGCAAAGGAATATGAGGAGACAGCGGGTGGCGACTCTCGCTTACCAACCAACCTGGCGCGTACTCAAATCCCCAAATGTTATTCTCGTCAGTCAATTTGCCAACGAGCGTATCATCCACATATACATCAAGAGCTCGGTTCATAAATCAATGCCGTCGATGATTTGTGACATCCGTTTTCGTTGTGCATCTGAAAGTGCCTCTTGTTCAATTGGAACATCGATGGTGACCGTGATCCCCAATGAATCCAAAACTCGCAACACTCGACCTAACTCAACCGTCGGCTTGCCATTCTCAAAATCACTCAGGAACGTTGTGCCATTGGAAGACAACGAGGCAGCAGACATCTGATCAAGACCTTGCGTCTTCCTGACTAATTGCGCGGCTTTACCCAATTGTTTGGCATCTTTAACTGAAAATTTCACACAACACCCTCAAATATATGCGTTCGCGGTTATCTTATAAAAGATGAGACAAATAGCAAGTGTTTATATGCGTTCGCGGTTAAATTTCATTTTACACGTCATGAAAGCAAGCAGTAACCGCGAGCGCGGTTATAATATTTTTCCTTCTGAATTGCGCCATCTCTTAATAAGAGTCAATTCAGTTTAAATACTTTCTCTAAACAAAAAAGGCCGTAACATCACGCTACAGCCTTTCTTAATCGCAAGGGGTTTAGATTAAAACACCATTTGGTTTTTACCCTTCGGGCCATCGTAGTCGTATTTAAACCAGTCTATATCTATATAACCGTCGTCCTTTTTCTCATTCCAAGAAAAGAACCCTAGTCTATCCCCAGTCCACTTACCAAAGCTGATAGTGAAGGTCGGCCCGAAAACACGATAGCTTTTGCCATCTAAGCTGTATTCATACGTTGCTTTGTTTCTCGCATTGGAGGTTCTTACATATAGCGTATCGCTTTCTATTATTGGGCCTACTTCTCTTTGACTCATTCCATCCATGTAAAACAAACGAGTTGTGCCATCTTCTAGCCCTTCCACGCCTAATAAGTTAAACGTTCCGCCGTATCTAACAAAACCCGCTAATTGATTTGGGGCTATACCGCTAATATCGAACTTCGCTACAGCTGTACCTGTTGTAATGCCCATTATACGTTGGCTGAGGGTGTTACTAGCGCGCCAGAAATCGCCATCTGAACCGTCATTATTAGTCCATTCGTTAATTTTTGGTCCGTACTTAGCGCCTTGTGGTAGCACCTTGCTCGCTTTAAGCCTCAGCCAGCCGTCTCGCTCGGTTAACGACCAATGGCTATCTCTTGGATTATGATTCCACTCCCACTGTGGGCCTAATTTACTGCTGGCAAAGTCATCGTCAGAGCGAGGCGCTGCAACGGGATAACCTTTTATAGGTTTTTTAAACCGCTTAACAGGCTCACCTATGCCGTCATTGTCTTCATCCACACCAATGATTGGCCAGTCGTCTACCCATGTAACTGGCTCTAGACTTTGTGGACGACCTTGAAAAGGAATATCGTCATTTTGTATAAGCTGGTGCATATACCACCAGCTGCCGTCAGGGGCTTGCATCAAACCGCCTTGGCTGGCGCTGCGGTTACCAAATTCAGTACCTTTCTCTAGCACAGTTTTCACTTCATAAGGCCCATAAATACTTTCTTTCGAGCGTAAAACTAACTGCTTTCTATCGTTTTTAGGGTTTTTTACGCCAGGCTTTGTCGATTTGTCGCCCATGGTCCATTGCGCCATAAAGATGTACCAAAACCCATCTTTCTTATAAATCTTGGCAGCCTCGGCCCCCATACCTGTGTATACCAACTTACCTTCATCGAGTATTTTAGTGCCGTCCCAGCTCATACGGTAGATACGGTTTTCATTACCTTCAATAGTATTGTCAGCACTTTTTTGCTTAGCGCCTGAATTAACAATAATGTAGGCTTCGTGTGTTTCCTCGTCCCAAAATACAGCAGGGTCATCCAGCACATCAGCTTTGGGCAGCATCATGATTGGCTCGCTCCACGGGCCTTCAATATTGTCGGCGGTTGTAACCATTAATCCGTGTTGATAGTCTATTTGATACACATACCATTTCCCCTCGTGATACGCTAAATCACCAGCCCATACGCCAAACGAATAACCGTTCATACGGTCCCAATTATACTCAGGTGCCCAAGACAGACTGGAAAAAGCATGACCAACGTTTTCCCAGTTCACCATATCTTTTGATTTAAGAATGGGCATTCCGGGGGACATATGCTGTTTCGAAGTAATCATGTAATACGTATCACCCACTTGCTCAATATCTGAGTCTGGGTAATCGGCGTTTAAAATGGGGTTGATATAAGTGCCGTCGCCCTGATCACCAAAGCTTCCTGTAGTACCTTGTTTCATAGGCTCATTTTCTACAGAAATTGTGCTCGAGGCGTCTACCTGACAACCGGAAAGTGTTGTGAGTAAAACAGATGCAATACCTAATTTCTTAAAGTTCATTTGCTTAAACGTGTCCATAAAATTCCGCTGCTCAAAAGTAAGGACTATCAGAGCGATTAGTTAACAATATTTACATAATGACACATTTTGATTACCATTGACAATTAGCAATCATTTACAATCATAAAGTGCTTTATTCAATGCGTCTGGAGTTACTTTGGTACTTAACATTAAAGGGTCTTCTGTGAAATCTTTGATAAATATAGTGGCAGCAAGCATTGTGCTTAGTGCTTGTAATCCAGTATCTCCTACTAGTAAGCAGGCGGAGCCTTCGCCTCTTCAGCACGTTAATTTACCTGCCGGTACACTTGCAGTGGTAATCGACGGTAATTCCCCCGACCCTGATGACATTGGCGCTACTCCAGTTTTATTAGCATTACTCGATAAAGCCAACGCTTCCGACAGATTGGTACATATTTCTCACTCTTGCGATTTAGACCCTTTTAGGAATAAAGCTCGGTATCAAATAGACTCGGAGAACGAGAGTAGACGTCAGCGTGTGCTCGACAGTTCTATCAACCGCGCGCTAAATGTTTTTGGTCCCTTCGAAAACACTGAAAAGCTGTTTAATTGCAGAACGGAGCAACAAGGTGCAATAGAAGATTTAACGATAGCCATAAATAGGGCGACCGCTGAAAGACCTTTATGGATTATTGAAGCAGGTGAACCTGATGTGATTGGCTATGCCTTACAAAAATCAGAAGTAAGTAGGCGACAATATGTAAAAGTAGTGTCCCACCACCCGGCAAATGACAACAGCGGTGATTATTTTACCTGGCAGCAAATTCTAGATTTCGGTGTTGAAGAACACCAAATAGGCGATCAGAATAAAGGTTTGCAAACGCCGATAAGTGCATGGGATTGGGCTAAAGATAGTGAAAACGAAGGTATCTCTCTTATTTACGAAATGCTCGAATATGCAGAACAAGATGGTATCGTTCCTTTTCAAGCGGGTAAATTTGATAGCTCCGATGCCGGTATGATTTATTGGTGGATAACGGGCGCAGATGGTGGTGGAAATAAGCATGCCACACCCGAAGATATAAAGCTGACGCTTAACGAATAAGGGCGCTAAATTAGACAAGCACGCGTTAAAATTACTGACGCGTGCTACTTTTCTATTCTCCTGCCGCCGCTTTTTCTGTTAGCGCTTTAAAATACTCATTACTTTTATATTGAGACACTGGCGACCACTTAGCGTTTTGCTTAGGCAACTTAGCTTTAAGCCTATCCTTCACATCAGAATAGAAGGGATTACTAGCTAAGTTATTCCACTCGTTAGGATCTGTTGAATGATCGTATAACTCTTCACTACCGTCTTCGTAACGAATGTATCGAAAACGCTCATTCTTTACCGCGTGGTTGTTAGGGCCAAACGTAGTTAGAGCAACATGCTCCCAATCGGCATTGGGGTTGGTGATTAAGGGAGTTATATCATGCCCTTCATTGAGCGGGTTTTCCGGCAACCCGGCCATTTTTACTAGCGTAGGATACATGTCGACTAAACTTACGGGCTGATTGCTGACTGCTTTTGAAGACGATTCAGGCGTTTTAATAATGAGTGTAGTTTTGGTCGACGTTTCCCAGAGCGCCATTTTAGCAAAACGGTTTTTTTCACCTACATCGTAACCATGGTCGCCCCATAGCACAACTATGGTATTGTCAGCATATTCGCTGGCTTCTAGCGCATCCAGCACTTGGCCAACATAATGGTCTACAAACGAAATACTCGCCAGATAGGCCTGCACAATGTTTTTCCACTCTCCCGACTCGATTGCCCAATCGGTTGTTGGCATCATCTCAAAAGTAGAAATACGCTTAGCAATTTCTGGCACGTCATCCAAATCGTTGGGTAAATACGGAGGGAGCTCAATGTTATCGATAGGATGCATATCAAACCATTTTTGCGGTACGGTCCAAGGCACATGCGGCCGAAGGAATCCACCAGCAATAAAAAACGGTTTATCGTGCTTACGCTGCAACTGCTCGACTAACCATTTAGCCGAATCATAGTCAGGCATCATCTCGTCTTTTTCAGGGTACGCCCCCCAATCAGTATTCGTTCCTTTTTTGGTCCATTTAAACCGTTCAGGTGCGTAAGGTCCAAACTGCCCGTTTCTTCCACCAAATACGTCGAAGCTTCCGTCAGCTATTCCATGATGAAATATCTTTCCAACTGCTGCAGTGTAATATCCGTGTTGTTTGAAGTATTCACTTAAAAAAGTAGATTGCGCCGCTGTCATATTTGCAGAGCGAATATCGTTGTCTTTTACATGGCCATAAATACCAGTCGTCGATGGGAGCAGCCCTGTCATAATGCTTGCTCTTGATGGGCCACACAGCGGTGCAGGCGCGTGGGCGTTGGTGAACGTGGTGGCTTGTAAAGCCAGTCCGTCAATGTTAGGCGTTTTGGTACTAGGGTGGCCATTCATCGCCCCTACCCAGCTGTTTAAATCGTCGATAGCCAACATAAGAACATTTGGTCGACTATTGGTATCTTCTGGCATGCTTGCCCCAAATGCGTTCGCTGTCGCAAGGGCAAATGCACCACCCAATAAAAAAGCCTTGCTACGCATCATTCTATTTTTCCTTCTCACTGGCCCATTCCAAATGACTACTTTTGACTAATATTGATCATAAAGTAATGATTTTGTAAACGCAATGTAATATGGTGTGCCTGAAATTGAATGTTATTGAAATGTTGCAGTATTAACATTTGATCACAAACCACCACATTTACTTTTAACTATCTTGAGCTAATAAACTTATGAAATGTCTAAAAACATTGTTAGTTTCAACTACTTTGTTGGGTGCCTTTACGCTAAACGCTGAAGTAACCCTTGAACAACAAGTAAAAATTACAGATGAAGGGCTGCACTTCGATGGGAGAAATCTTGATTTTTCTAACGTGGGCACACCCGACACGGGAGAGAAATACGACTATTTCTTTGGTCCAAATATTTCCGCACACGGCGATGCCGTAAAAACGTACAAGCATTACGTCTTTATGACGTGGTATAAGGGCGGGAAAAGCGAAAGAAATGTGATGCTCTCTCGTTACAACACTCTCAGCGGAGAGCTATCTACAATAGAGTTTCCTCACAGGCATACTGGTTTCAGGGGCGATCCCTTAGTTGGAGAGTCTCACAATACTATTGGATTATCGGTAAGCCCGATAAATGGCACCATTCACATGGTGTTCGATATGCACGCTTACGATAACAATAATCACGACGGTAAGTTCAAGGATGATTTCTTCAGATATTCTTACAGTATTGCGGGGGCTGCCGAACTCCCACATTCAGAATTTACTTTAGATAAATTTGTTAAAGATACCAGCGAGGTTAGCCAGGGAGAGAATGACTATAAGCATCTAACCATGACAGGAGACCTCAGTGATAAAGGGAATTTTGCTCGCCTTACCTACCCTAAATTTTTTACTACGGTAGACGGTACACTGCTTCTTTATATGCGCTTGGGCGGCAATAACAACGGCGCTTATGTTTTCAATCGCTATGATGCTGAGACTGAAACATGGTCAACATTCACCAAATTCAATGAAAACAACCAAAAACTTAAAGGAAATCCATACAACTGGGGCCTTTACGGAAACATGAAATACGTAAATGGCAAGCTTCGTGTTGGCTTTCAACAGCGAAGCAACGACAATTCAGACAAGTATAAATATCAAAATGGTGTTTATTACGCTTATTCAGACCATCCAGATGGTTTCGGTGATTGGAAGAATCACAAAGGCGAACCAATGACATGGCCCCTTATTAATTCTGACGAAATAAAGGTATTTGAGCCAGGCGACTATGTAAGTCATACCGATGCCAACTCGGTTTACATTGTGGGAAGCTTTGACTGGACGGTTACCGAGAAAGGTGACATTCATATTATCAGTAAAGTTCGTTCAACAGATCGCAGCAGACCTGATTACGAAGAAGTCTATATTCATTCATATAAACCAGCTGGCGCTGAAGATTTCATAATTAGTACTGATTTTACTGGCGCAAGCGAGATTTATACATCTGGAGATAATGTTTATATTGTAGGGTTAGAGGGTGGTCGCCCCTATGTTGAAAAAGCGCAAGGCGGTACCAATAACTTTGTTAGAGTTTACGAAGCCAGCGATGGACCAACATTTGATCATGGCACGCTGTACATAAAGGACGGTAAAGTCTACTACTACCTTATGGAGCGTACATCTGGTAACGCGATGCCGCTTTATCTTCAAATTATTGATTTAGATTTAGAAAGTGATGCTAATGCCCCAATTGTATCCTTCCCCTCTCCTTCACTGACTGTAGAGCAAGGTTTTGAGAAATTGAGCCTTAATATTGCTGCTGAAAGTCCAATTGAAGTAAGAGCGATTCAATCTGTTACGCTTTACATCAACGATGAGCTAGTGCGAACAGACACTTCCCTACCCTATTTATTCGGTCATGGTTCTAAGCCACATGAGACAGGTGCAATGGGCTGGCTAGATACGCATGAGCCAAACCCCTCCCCTCTTCCTTCAGGACGCCATATTTTTAAAGCCGTTGCAGTAGATAGCGAAGGAGATAGCTCTGTTGCAACAATGGTACTTAACGTTAATTCAAATGCTCCCGTAATATCCTTTCCTCAAGAGAGTTTGGAAGTCGATGAAGGCTTTGAGAAACTCAGTCTCAACATTAGTGCAGAAAGCGCTGTTGAAGGACGCACCATAGAGTCGGTATCTCTTTATATTGATGGAGAGTTTGTAAGAACGGATACTTCCCTTCCTTACTTGTTTGGCCATGCTTCAAAACCACACGAAACAGGTGCGATGGGATGGCATGATACTCATTCACCGAATCCCTCGCCGCTAACTTCTGGCACCTATGAGTTTACTGCTGTTGCTATTGACAGCGAGGGTGAAGAATCTAAAGCGTCGATGCAGTTAGTGGTGAAAGGAGAGCCTGAGCCACCAGTTGTTACATGGCCTAATTCAACCGTGACTGTCTATGAAGGTTATGAAAAATTAGCAATTACTATTGATGCAGAATCACCTGTTGAGGGCCGTGATATTCAGTCGGTTACTCTTTATAAGAATGGCGAATTAGTAAGGGTAGATACGCGCCCAGTCTGGAATTTTGGGCATTCTCATGCGCCATACGAATTTGGCGCTATGGGGTGGTTAGACCGTCATGAACCAAATCCCGCACCTTTAAGCGTGGGCACTCATACGTTTACCGCTGTAGCAAGAGATAGCGCAGGACTTGAGACTGAAACTGATATGACGCTGATTGTTCTGAGCTTACCGGGGCCTTCAGTGATGATTAACGAAAGCGATATTTCACTGCTTACAGAATATCAAAACCTTTCTATTACGGCAGACGCCTCTACAGCGAGCGAAGATATTTCTCTCGTCAGCTTAGCGCTTTACATTGATGACCAACTAATAAGAGAAATCTACGAACCTCCATTTGAATGGGGAGCCGATGGTTATTCAAATGAATTACTTGAATTATCAGCAGGTTCACATTTAGCGCGCGTTGTCGCTACCGATTCAAACAACCAGCAGTCTGAATCAAGCATTTTTATCAATATTGATTTGCTCGGTGACCTTAACAAGGATTCGGTAGTAGACAAAAACGATACAAGGCTTTTCACCGCAAAATTAAGAGCGGGTGAAACTATAGATATCCGCTATGACTTTAACGGCGATGGTGTTGTTAACAATAGAGATACACGAGGTTTAATTCGTCGCTGTACTTATTCGCGCTGCGGCTCTAATTAAAAGGAATAACAAAAATGAAGATTGCGAATTTAATATTGATTATTGGTTTAGTGATGTCTTTTTCATCCAAGGCATCGCTCATTACCTTTTCAAATGATTCATTGTCATACCTAAATGGCGACATCATAGAACTTGAGGTATTCGTCAACAACGCTAATCCAGAAATAGACGTTCTTGAAGTCGTATGGGGGTTCGACGCCAGTCTATTTGACTTTGATATGCTTCTCATTACAGATAGTGTGTTCGATAACTCCTATTTTGACGATGCTTTTGCAATAGGGGATGAATTAGTGTTTCAGTTGGGTCTACTCGCTAATTGGGATAATGTTCTCGGTACGTCGTTTAAACTAGGGACATTTAGCTTTATTGCTTTAGAAAATGGCGTGTCATCGCCTGAACTTGTGTCGATTGAGATGTTAGCGCAAAACTTTGACGGGGATGATATAAGCGCAACATCGGTGCCTGCCCCACCAACCTTGGCTATACTTTGTATTGCTGGCCTTGTACTTCTAAGAAAACGAGTGCTATAACCTAAATGGCCCAAGGTTTTAAACCTTGGGCCATTTTGCTTTTATTCTTTTGATCTTTGTTGTTTCTGATATTCGTAAAGAGAAGATATGGCTACCTTTGAATTTATCTCACCTATATGTGGTGAAGGGTAATGCTCTACGTCAAACCTTCTATTTCCATACATCCCGATGACTCTAGCATCAGGTCCTTCTGTTTGTCCCATAATTCTAACAGTTTCATTACTATCAGCCCCGCTTTCAACGAGTAATTTGGAGTTCCACGTCGTGTTGTATCGGCCGTGACCAGGTTGCCAGTACCCTGCCCCACCTCCAAACCATAAATCGTAGTATGGGCCCTTTTCATCACGTTCTGCTTCTATATGGAAAGTCATGTTGTCGTAAAGGTTTTGGTGGTTGGCCCCAGCGTGTTGATCTAGTGTAGGCTGAGTAAAACCCACACCTCGTAAAAACACACTTTTGGTAGATTTGGTATTCATGCTAAATGTATGAACGGTAGAATTCATAATTTTGGCATCTTCAACCAAAAAGTTGTGCACGCTACCAAGGTGAATACCGTAATGCCCAAAACGCGTACCGTAGCTGTGTATATTTGATATGGTCACGTTGCCGCTATTTTCAGTTAATATAGCGCTATCTGCATTGTTAAAGCTTACATCCCTAATCCAACCGTTAAAAACACTTGTTAAGTAGATACCATTAAACCCCTGTTCAACATGGTGGCCATAGGTATCGCCCGTTGGAAATTGAATTGATAGCCCCTCAATACCAACTTCTTGCAAGTGCTCCCATGACGATAAGTGAGCAGGAATATCATTATTAATGTCATGCAAAAGAGGATCGAGTATCTCGATTATATTTCCGCGAACTGATTTTATTTGAGTGGGTTGCATTACTAGCGGACGATTTGGAAAATCAAAATGGTGCGAGCCGATCACTTGTTCGGTATCGCCGTAAATAGACTTAACAATGCCGCCTTGTTTACCGTCTTTATTATGCCAGTCTATTCTAAGTACGTCCCCCTCAGAAATATCTGAAGCGTCGTTAACCTCTAATATGTTCTCACCTCTTTTACCCTTTTTAGCGATAGCTATTTTTTGAGGTTGTTGATCTAATTCTTCTAGATAAGGCACTGGTCGCGTCCCTGCTTTTTGGATCCATATCACACCACCAGACCAAGAATATTCTGAGAAGTAGTCATCTATGTAAATTTCTGTATCACGTTGTTTTTTATTATGCAGCCTTAGATATTTTCTTAATTCATCTAGATTGGGTGTTTTATCAATAATTGAAAGAGGCATTGGAAAGTATAGTTGAGTACCTTGTGCACCCATTCCCTTACCGCTAACTGTAATATTCCCTCGGCTAATTTTAAGAATATCTTTTACGATAAATCGCCCTTTAGGTAGTGTTACTGTTACATGTCCATCAATAGTATGCGCATGATTTAATGCATTTAAGATAGCCTTAGTATCATCTCTATTATCATTTGGAATAGCCCCAAAATCTGTCACGCTTACACTTGTGGTGTTAGTTTTGGAAGGAATATGTTTATCACCAAAGTGGTATCCTGCGTATGAATAATCAGGAAGGTATACCGCTTCCGTGCTGAGTAGCTCTTCAGCCTTATTTGTTATATCTGCTGCTGAGGCACTTGCTGATAAAATAATTAATGAGATGAATGCACGTATAGATGTATCAATGAAAGGTGGGTTATTAACAGTAAACATTATTAAAACAAGCTATATATTCTAAAGATACTTTTACAATATATTCACAACAGGTCAATAACAACCATTTTCAGTCAATAATATTGACTGCCTTCTATCACCAGGATCATAGTAAAAACAAATACTGTGCTCCGCTTATTAAACATGCTTTTTATCTAATCTTAAAATTAGTAGATATGGCGCAGCCATCTAATCTTCCTTTATCTAACATATATGTATCATCTAATGTCTGCAGCAAAGGATTATAATGAATTCGATTGTACTCATACCCTCATCAACGGCTGTTACTGCTCAGCAATGGAATTGCACCTACTCATGAATGGCGCTAATTTGGGAATTTGTGCGCGTTTGAGTATGTAAAATTATTAATTGCATGAGTGAGTACATAGGCTTATTGAAAAGCACACATATTTTTCGATAGGAAATAGATAAAAACGGCTAATTTTTATAAAAAAGTGTTAAGTAGCTTTATAACTTTACGTTAACGGGCGCAAGGTGTAGAGGATTAAACTCTACCTAGTCTCTTTAGGTATTGAAGGTGTTGAGCTGCTTCCTGCGGCGTCTTAGAGGCTCGAGGAGTGTGGGTTTGCTGTGAAACGCTTTTGAGGGGAATTGTTTTATTTACGAGTGTAGAAAGCTTAGTGACTAGACCATGTAAAGACGTCACTGCAATTGAAAATGAATGCACCGACAAAAATTTTAGGATCCCATTTGTGAAATCAAAAACTACAATTTTTAGATTCTTTAAGGTATTTAGAACCCGTCTTACTGTGTTCTGAGACCAATTGAGAAAGTGAGCGAGAAAAGGTACTGTTCTGCAAACATGCTGCCTGCCTTTCTCTACATTCCATTTATGTTGATTTGATAGGTAGCCATGTAAGATCAGAGCCTTGTGTACGTGTTTCGATCTATTTCCAGACAGCATTCCACAGTTTCGTTTGAGTTGGCCTACTTGTACTTTGAAAAAGGTAATTACACGTTCTTGACTTTTTACTTTCTTATTTTTAGCTGCTGTAAGCGTTTTTTCTAATTCATTAGCAAATAGCAGGGCGTAGCTATTATCGCCTATTTTAAGATGATGAGCGATATTATCGTAATACGGATGGTAAGACCCGTGCTCTCTTATCTGCGGTTCACTCTTTATTAAGAAACCTTTGGCAATTAATGATGATATTGCGGATCTCACTGCATTAGGTGAATAACCCACTTTATTGCAGATTGCTTGTGTGGTTTGCTTAAACAAACGCTTGTATGGTTTTAGCTGACAAGCAAAAAAAGCGACGTGAGAAAACACAAAGGATTCCGTGTCCGTCAATTGCTCAAATTGCCCTGACGACATAAAAAGTACATCGTCAAATTTGCTATTAGAATTCATCTTTTTACCAACAATATACGTGATTTGCTGATAAAAAACGCGTTAGTGGTTGACCTGATCTGGTAAACCGCTAAAATTAGATGTGTAACTGCTTCGAAATAGTTACATCTAAAGACCCGTGCAGTGCGCCAACACTTCACGGGTTTTGTTTTTTAGCGCTTCTTATCTGTCCATATTTCTAAATGCTCGTCATTGAGCACTTAAAGATTATATATTTTATTATTATTCACTTTGACGGATGTAATCTTTATATGAAAGGTATGATAGATCAAGCTGGATCGCGATCTATTAGTGATCTTTCTAAAGATTCGATCCAAGAGGTATTTTTCGATTTTGTTCAGTTAAAGATTCGATCCAACTAAATAAGTATGATGTAGAGCTAACGTCGATCGTCTAGTTTTCCCAATATATGAAGTGCAGACATATCGCGCCTAAACGCTATTACAGATGAGCCCTGCTCTGGTGAATAGCCAATATTGATCAAATAGCCTTGCACCGTAGCTCGGCCATATTCAACAACAAGTTCTCCTTTGCGTTGTTCGGACAGATAAGTTGTTCCAACCTGTTTGGCGATCTTTGTCGCTACTGCTTCATCAATCTTTGCTTTGTAAGACGGATCAGCGTTAGCCATAACCATGTTTGAGAACTTGCGCTTAAATTCATTCAGACTTGAAGATGGGGCTACAGACTCACGAAGTTCATTCCACGCATATAGCTGTTGCGCTTGTCTACCTGTAATTAGATGTTCACGTGCCCAAAGCCCAAATAAAATCTCTATTTCGTTTTTAGTTGCAAAAACATCGCTGTCGATGAGTAACATATCATCAAGCGTGCGCTTTGCTTTAATAGCAGCGATGATATTTTTTACCGTAGATCTAGGAAACTGTATCACGGCTGCCTTTTTTTCTACATTCTTAGAGTCTTCGTAGGTCACGATTGCCTCTAGGCGAAACAACTTATAGTACATTTCTATATCGATGATGAAATCTTTTCTACTGTCATAGAAATCTCTCATATCAAAAGTTGTTGCTGAGATCCTCTGCATCGATTGAATTGCATTTGTGATATAACCACCTGCGGATGCTTCTGATACAGGTATATCTTTAGCCATTGATATTAGGGGCTCTAAGGGTAAAGTGAAGGTTTCTCCAATAGTTTCTGACTCATCAATTCGTTCTGAAATATGATTAATTAACCAGGTAATTGCGCTAGCGTAATAGCTCATGTCAGGAAGATAAATTAATCTCCCCTCCTCTGCTCTTGCTGTTATTAGTATTGGTTTCGTTCTACCTTCTTCCCTTAGCTTAATACTAAGTGAGCTCGTTTTATCTTTTCGATTTGTACGCATTGCCTTAACTAGGTAGCGAACTATCTGAAGCTCCATGAATCTTGTCTTATCGTCGTAGCGTTCGATGTTAATCGTTTCAACCGTGCTTGACGAAACTATCTGGAAGTTGTCAGTGTTTTGGTCTTTGTTGTTTGACTCTGCTGAGGCTATTAAATGGCCTTTTGGCACGACCAGCTTAAAGAGTTTTCCTCTGCGCTTTTTGATAGGATCCGTTGTGATAAATTCACTAACGATTAAACCTTTGTTTTCCAGCTGTACAAGATGATGTCGGACATTAGATAATTTACGGTTAATTTTTTCAGCTACAAATTCCAAGCTTGCGGTAAGTTCTTCAATGTTTTGCAGTGAAATAAAAATGTCTGAGGCCACAGCACTTGATGTTGGTGAAATATCTAGAGAGCTGCAAACTCTCATGAAAACCTTAAAATCAAAGTCGTCAGATACCGAGACTAAGGGAGCTTTAAATCCATATTTATCCGACAGCTCAAAAAGTTCACGCACGTTGATTTACTTCCTATAGATTTTAATTACGCAGCAGATTCGATCCAAAGGTTATCTGAGAACAATTTCCTTGTCTATATTTACAGCCTTCAAGTTGAATGATGTTACTTTTAGTTTTCCCGATGTATATTAGTAAAGAGAAACTTTAGATAAGTAACGCTAGCTAACTGGTGGCTTTTTCCGCGGAAAAATTGTTGCTGGAAAGTGGTAAAACGCAGTAATGCCGCCTGCTCTAGCGAAGTTTTATTTTAGTTTTAATTATCAAAAAATAATATGACCGACCACTCTATCAGTCATCTTCGAATATGAAAGTAAACAATCAATATCGATTGCACTCATGATTAAAGACTTAATGCTCTAGTATGGCGAATCCCCGAAAAGGTTTCTGCTTCGGGTCTCATCGTTTTCTAATCAAAATTTTTCAAATGTATACTGACTTACACTTTACCAGTGGATTGTTCCCGCGGAAACGTTGATGTTGAAAACTTCCAAAGCCCAACAAGGACAAGGGCTGCGGAGATAACTAATTTAATTTTTAATTAGCATCAGTTATTGTCTTAAGTTTATCGCTTTAAACGCCATTTGTGTTTGTATCTATTTGGCATATGCGATTAATACAAACCCCTACAATATTGAGATAGTGAAAAGGTATCGCTATTTTTGTATTTCAATCAGGCAAAAGTTAATGATAGCTACTGTTTTAAAGATTCGATCCGAGACATTAAGTATTTGCCATGTCAATATAACTCGAGGTCCTGAAATAAGGTTATGATA